>DYLN01000049.1 GCA_020722085.1 Melioribacter roseus | reverse complement strand
TTCATTATCCGTAATATTATGCAGAAAACTAAGTCCAAAGCTGTTTTTTAATCAGCCTTATGCTCCTTTTTTAACCAAAATTTTTCCATTACCTTTATGAGAACCTACACTAGGATGAAGAGCATTTAACTCTCTGTTTTGGTAACCTTTAATCCTAAACTTACCAAGCAGCCGCTGAAGATTTTCGGTAAGATGGATCAATTCTTCGGAAGATTTAGCAATCTGCTGTATACCAACGCCACTTTGCTGTGTAACATTATTTATCATTTCAATATTCTTGCTTATTTGCTCGGCAGAAGCAGCCTGCTCTTCACTTGCAGAGGCAACTTGCACAGCGGCATCGCTAACTCTTTGAGCTCCTTCAATAATTTCCTTAAGTACGATACTTGCTTTATTAGAAGCTTCTTTTCCTTTTTCCACTTCGGTAGTTCCTTCTTTCATAAACTGAACTGCCTCGCCTGTATCTTTCTGAATTTTGGTAATCATTTGCGCGATTTCTTTTGTGGCTTTTGTCGTTCTTTCGGCAAGTTTTCTTACTTCATCGGCAACAACAGCAAATCCTCTTCCCTGCTCACCTGCTCTTGCAGCCTCAATTGCCGCATTCAAAGCGAGCAGATTGGTTTGATTTGCAATGTCGTCAATTACCTGGATTATCTCGCCTATCTGGTCACTGCTCTTTCCAAGTGCTTCCAACATCTGAGCAGATTTTTCCACAACGCTGGCAATTTTCATTATTCCATTAATAGTATTTTCAACAACATAACCACCTTCATTTGCCTTTTTGCCGGAATCACGTGCAGTATCAGCAGCAAAGGAAGCATTTTTCGTATTCTCGAAAATTGTCTTTGTAATTTCTTCAATCGATACGGCAACCTCTTTGGTCTGATGCATTTGTTCCTGTGACCCTGCTGCCATTTCTTCCGTACTGGCTGAAATTTCATTTGAAGCAAGGGCAACTTGAGAAGCACTATTCGCTACTTCCGACATTGCAGCATTCAAAGAATCAACAAGACCATTTACACTTTGCTTAATTATATCGTAGTAGCCTGAATAATCACTTTCTATCTTTTGAGTGAAATCGCCATTTGCTAAAATTTGTATAATTCTTGCTGATTCTTCCAACGGACCGACAATAGCATCAAGAATTGAATTTATGCCTTCTATTAACTTCTTCCAGTCGCCGCTGAACCTGGAAATATCGGCTCTCACTTTTAGATCTCCCTGTTTGCTTGCTTCAATTAATTTATTTGCTTCGTTAAGAAGACTACCGAGGATTTCAACTTCTTTATTAAAAGCAAAAGCCAGATTATCTTTATCAGAAGCCGGCTTAACTTTTTTCATATTTCCCGCAGCTATTTGTTCTGCCGCATTAATCTTTTCTATCTGTGCTTCTTTCAGAATTGTTAAAGATTCGCCAAGCTGTCCTATTTCATCTTTCGATTTCACTTCAATATCCACATCGTAATTACCGAGAGAAAATTCGTGGACAGCATTTTTCATTTTTATTAATGGGCGTATTAAAGCTGGTACTAAAAAGAAAGCAAAGACAAAGTATAATCCAGCGCCTATCAGTGCACCTATAATTGTTGTAATAATTGCACCGGAAACAATCTCACCGCTTGCTTTATTCAGCCGTGTGGCTGTATTGTTAAGCTCGTCATTAATATTTGTAAAAAGTGCTTTCAATTTTTGACCAACTTCTTCTCCGGACGAAGTTGCAATTTCGGCTGCCATAGTATAATCTTTTATTGTAGCGGCAGACAAAATTCCATCTGCCACTATAGAGGTATATTCGTCCCACGTCTTTTTAACTTTATCTAAATTTTCGGCGATTCTTTCATTTTTGTTCTGAGCCAAAAGTGAATCGATGTAACCTGTAATTTTTGCTTTCTTTTCCTGAAATATTTTTAAGTTTTCATTCGTCTTGGACTCAAAAGCAGGAATTGTAAATTTCAACAGAGTAAACTGCGCATCATGAAATTCCGAGTATATTTTATCAATCTTAAGTGTTGGTTCTACAAATTCCTGGAATACCTGTTCGTTTAAGTGTCTTAAAGTGTATACCTGGTACAGCCCTACAAGAATTACAACTGTACATATTACGCCCAAAAGAGTGAAACCCGTTTGGATTTTCCTTGCTATTTTCAAACTCTTTAACCATTTAATCATTTTTGTACCCGTTTTTATTTTGTTATGAAGTTAACTTAAAATTAAAAGCCATTGTTAATTTTACCTTTACCGCAGCACCTCCTTTCATGCCCGGTTTAAATTTAGTTTTTTTAACTGCACTAATAACTGCTTCTTCACAGCCAGCGCCGATACCTTTAATTACTTTCACATCATCCACATTGCCCTGTTCATTAATAAAAGCCAGCACATAAACCTTACCTTCAACGCCAACCTTTTGTGCTATTTGCGGGTAAACAATTAATTTGTTTATCGCTGCCAAACCACCCTCTGGCTCGGGCATTACATCTGCAATTGCAAGATACTCATCACCGCCCGGTGTATAATTTTTTTGAAAGCCAAAATAATTATTAATGATAACCATAAATACGAACACTAAAAGTGTGAATTTTTTCATTGCGGCTGCTCCATTGTTAAATGAAATGTTATTACTCTCCTTATTATCGATTTTTTCTAAATTTTCTTTAGCAGAAAAAAAACAAGTTTAGAGAGTAAAGTAGGGATTCAGGGGATTTGAAAGCAGAAAGCTGTAAGCAAAGGGCAAAGTGCAAAGCGTGTGAATAAAGAACGGAACATAGCATTGACAACAAATGACTTATTAACTATCAAATGACCTAATGACTGTAAATGACAGACTCAATGATCATTATTCTTAGAGGCATTCGTACTAGACAATGTTCTTTTTAATTTCGATACCAAGCTGTTCCATTCGGTACCTTAATTTTGAACGGGATAAGCCAAGTATTTTAGCAGCCCTGACCTGGTTGCCGTTGGTAATTTTTAGTGTTTCAAGGATCAATTTTTTTATTACAGTATCTATTTTAATTCCTGTAGAAGGTATATTCAGTACAAATTCATCTTTACCGGCTTTTTCATTTTCTTTACCATCATTATCAACTAAAAAGCCGAGGTGGTCTATTCTAAAACGATTTCCATCCATCAAAAGCAGAGCTCTTTCCAAAGCATTTTGAAGTTCCCTGATATTTCCTTTCCACCTATAATTCTTCAGGAAATCGATTGCATCGTCTTCAACAATTTCAACTTCTCTGTTAAGTTTTATCCCCAATTCTTTTAACAAAGTATAAACCAGGAAAGGAATATCTTCTTTCCTTTCCCGCAGCGGAGGAATTTGAATTTTAGCAACATTAAGTCTGTAATAAAGGTCGTCCCGGAATCTCCCAGCAGCTACTTCCTCTTCAAGATTTTTATTTGTGGCAGCAATAACTCTTACATCCACCGATATTTCTTTTTCACCTCCGACTCTGTAAAACTTCTTTTCTTGCAGCACCCTGAGCAGCTTGACCTGAAGATCAAGTGACAATTCACCTATTTCATCGAGAAGAATGGTACCGCCTTCTGCAAGTTCAAATTTACCGAGTTTAGTTTTTTGCTGAGCACCCGTAAAAGCACCTTTTTCATGACCAAATAATTCACTTTCTGCTAATTCCCTTGGAATTGCAGCACAATTTATTTTTACAAATGCTTTGTTGTTTCTCGAGCTGTTTTGATGAATAAACTGGGCAAAAACTTCTTTACCGGTACCGCTCTCCCCTTCGAGTAATATTGTTGTATTCGAACTGCTTGCCAGTTTTTCTGCTACATTTACAATTTTCTGAATTTTTTTCCCGGGACCAAAATATTCTTTCGTAATTTTATTGGTGGACAATATTTCTTGGAGTTTATCAATTTCAAAGTGTAAAGCTAAATTTTCAAGTGCTTTTTTAATAACAAAATTCAATTGTTCGAGGTCTATCGGTTTAAGCAAAAAATCGTAAGCACCATACTTTATTGCTTTGACTGCAATGTTCACATCGGAATAACCGGTAATCATTATTACAGGAATGTGGTTAAATTTCTTCTTTATTTCCTTGAGCAGGTCAAGACCGTTTAACTTGGAGAGATATATATCGAGCAAAATAACATCGGGTTCAAATTGATTAACAAGGGCTAGGGCACGCTCTGCATCTACGCATGTTTCTGTTTCATAGCCTAATTTAACCAAAGCTTTTTTTAATGAAGAACAGACAAGCTCATCATCATCTATAATGAGTAGTTTGTTTTTGTGCATCAGCTCAACCCGTTGCTGTTAAATCTTACTCTAAATATTGTTCCTTTATTTGCCTCGCTTGTAAATGAAATTTCAGCATTGTATTCGTTCAAAATAGTCTTGCACAAACCTAATCCCAGCCCAATACCCTCATTTTTACTTGTGAAAAAATCCTCGAAAATTTTAGATTGGTCTTCCGGACTTATGCCGCAGCCATTGTCATGAATATCCCAGCAAACCTTTATCTTTCCATTTTCTGCTGCATTATACGCATATATTTTTATGCTGCCTTCATCTGTAAACGAGTCAACCGAATTATTTATCAGATTGAGAAAGACCTGCAGGAGTTTTTTTCTGTCAAAGTAAATTTTAGGTACGTTGTCGGAATAAAATTTTTCTATTTTGACTTTTAATTTATTTGCCCTTTGCTTAACAAGGTCAATTGCAGCGTCGGAAACATCACATACTGAAATATACTCTTCGCGGTCGGGACTCTTTTTTGAAAAGCCCAGAAATTGTTCAACAAGATTTTGGATGTTCAATACCCCTTTGTAGCAATCGTCAAGGGAATTATTTATATCGTCCGGCAAATCTGATTTATGCATTTTGATGAAATCAAGATTTAATTTGACGGCAGTCAAGGGATTTCTGATTTCGTGGAGAAGACTTGCGGTAAGCTTGCCTAAAACTAGTAATTTATTTTTCTGAATTATATCGTCCTTCATTGTGTAAATATGTCGAGAAATTAACAGTGACATATTTACCTTTTTAAAAAGTAAAATTCAACGTTGCAATTCAAAAAATAATATTCAGATTTATTTTAATTCTTTCAGCATCCGAGAGATTACAACATCGAGCACATTGTCAGAATCGTAAAATTTCTGCTCAATTTTCTTCTTTATTTCACTTAACTTGGATTCGTTTTGCGGACTTAAAGTCTCATTTAATTCTCTTGCCTTTTCAGAAATTTCGTAAGTATCTTTCTTCTGTTTAACATCTTTCTTATCGGACTTTACTTCAAGATCTTTACTCTGATAGATGTTATAATTCGGTTTTCCAAATTCGACCTTCAACTTATCTCCTGATATAAGTGGCTAATTTCTTTTGATTTTTTATATACTTTAATTTTAAAGAAGTGACTTCCAATTCCTCTTCCTTCTTCTCAATTATATTATCGAGAGTTTCTTTTAAGAGTTTAGCCTTTGGTGAGATTTTTTTTTCAAGTTCTTTCAGATTATCCGGGCTAAGGTGTTCTTTCAATATCTTTTTTTCCTGAATTATTTCATGGGCTACTTTATTCAACATTTTCATTTTGTATTCACTGTTTATCTCGTCAAGCGTTTCCAGGTAATAGATAGCCGTATCCAATAACTTATTAATCTTATTTAGTGCAGAAATATTCATTGCATGCTAATAAAATTGCTTGTTCCGAATAAATTGTTTTGAAGACTGTACAACTCTGCAAGCTGAGATTGCAAATATTGATATTGTTTGCGCAGAATATCTGCGCTGTTATCAATTCTTTTTTGTGTACTGTTTATCCTGTCGGTTAAATAAGTAATATCGTTCGAAAACGATGATTGTGCTAGACTCAAATAGCCGCCGCTTCCCAGATACGGATTAATCTTATTATAAAGAGAATTTGCAACTCCGTTTGCTGAATTGAACAAATCTACAACCTGGGTGAGACTATTGGTTAGTTTATTATCCAGCAAAGAAGAATCTGAAATGCTTAGTCCGGTATCGGAATTAAAAGAAATACCTATTTGACTTAAGAATTTCAAATGACCAGTTTGAATGCCTGCAACTTCAGAAACCGCAGTATTTCTAAAGTAATCCATCAGACTAAGAGCATTTGCATCACTTATCAATATTCCTCTTCCGCTTGAACTTGAATAAGTATTTGTCCTCAAATAATTATATATATCGTTGAACTTCGTTATGAAGTTAGAAATCTCATTTTTAATTGAATTTACATCCGTACCGACATTAACCGTAACAGTGGAATCTGCCGGCTGCATTATTTTTTTAAGCTGAAATGTAACACCGTTTACTAAATTGGTAATTGTATTAGAATTATTTTGAAGATCCAATCCGTTAAAATTGAATTTTGCGTTTAACTGATTGTTCGCCTGGGTAATATCAGAATACAGAAAGCCTGCAGTATCCGGATTGGTGCTTTGATTAAAAGCAGGACGAGAAGTTCCTAAATTAAGGCCAATATTTGACAAAGCAGAATACGGTGTTACGTCTGAAAGTCCGGTTATTCTGTAATCTAAACCCGAATTTTTAGACGAGATTGAAATTTGGGAAGTAGTACTTGTCGGTGAAAAGACCGATGCAGAAACCAGATCTTTTGCAGCTTTTTCTTTAGTAACTTGAATTCCAAGATCACTTACAATATTAAACCCGCTTAAATGTGAAATAGAAATATAATCGCCCGAATTTTGAAGTGTAATTCTTAATGATACATCGCCCGGATTTGGAGAATTCAAAATTTTTTCTGCCGTCACACCGGATACATTTAAATTGATATTAGCAACAATTTCATCAATCAGTTGTTCATAAGTACCGCCGCCGTTGACAGAAATTGTTGTTTGGGTACCGTTGACGTCAATTACAAAAGAGCTGGCTCCGCCGGTATAACTGTTAGCTGCAGTTTTAACATTTGAATTAACAACTGCAGAATCACTGTTTATTGCATCTCTTATTTTTTCTAAGACTGTCTGATTTGTTTCCGCAGTGCCAAATGTAACTTCCACAGTACTTGTAAACTCACCGCCGCTGCCGTCTCCGGTCTTAATATTGAACAAGTGGGTACCAGTAATTGCATTACTTGTCGATGAAGTTAAATCAGAGGAAATAACAATATCGTTTTGGGCAAGCTGGTTTACACGAAAATTATAACTTCCTACGGATGCGCTGGAATTAGCGGTTGCAGTAACAAAATCCGCATTCGATGTTTCTGCGGATTTTGCGCTGAATATTGAATCGCTGCCTGTTGCTCTGAATCCGGCAAGTGAAGTTTTTAATTGATCAAGTTTAGAGGAAATATCCGTATAAGCAGAATTAATTTTTTCATATTTATCCTTGCGCGATGTCAGGCTCGTCAAAAGAAGGTTTCTTTGATTCGTAACATAAGATTGAACTAATGAATCAATATACGATGTGGATAAAATATTCATTTTAGTCCCCTAATTAGCTGAATTAAAAGCTTCGAGCCATGTCTGTCTCAGTTCCGTTAATATTTTACTGACAATTTCGTACTTACTGTTTCTCATCTGGTCCTGACAAAAAAGATACAATTTTAACAGACCGGTTGAAATTTCTTTTTCAGGTTCACTCTCAAACCGCAAACTGTTAATCAATTCCTGAATTGCCCTATTAGTTCTGGCAATATCTTTTCTTTGGCAGTTTATTATCGCATTGTCATAGGTTTTAATCAATAGCTGTTTCGGATTAGCTTCGAGAATTTCTTTTTGAATATATGTATTTAATTTTGATTTGCCGCTAAAAGAATAGGAAGGGAAGCCCATTATTTAACTCCTGTAATATTTATAAAAAATACCCCCGGGGAAAACCGGGGGCATTAATTATTGTGCTGTTATCTAAATAAGCTCAAAATATTCTGAGGCTGGGTATTAAGCTGAGCAAGCATTGCTGTTGCTACCTGAGAACCGATTTGAGCCTTTGTCGCATTTAACTGCTCCATAGCCACATCCGCGTCAAACAATCTGCTTACCGATGACGTAGCATTTGAAATGGCTGCAGTTAAGTAATCATTCTTCACATCGAGTCTTTGTGTGAAATTACCTACGCTGCCAAGCGCATTCTGGATACTAGTTACAATTGAATCCACAGTAAGAGTAGAAACTGTTGCAGAGGTTGCGCCAGTAATACTGGTAAGATCAATTGTATTTAAAGTACCAAAATTAACGGTTGTACTCTCTGTTACACCAGTCTGGAATGTGAAACTTGAACTGTAACCGGTACCCGACAGAAGTGCCGTATCATTAAATTTGGTATTGGTGAAAATGGAACTTATTTCGTTACCGAGAGCTACAACGTCGTTTGCAATAGAAGTAAGATTCTTGCTCGGGTCATTAGCATCTGCTACTTTTGCTTTTACCTGTATTAACAAATCGTTAATATTGGAAAGAGCAGATTCTGCAGTAGCTAACAGATCTTTTGCAGCACCAATATTACCCTGAGCTGCCTTCATTACCGAAACCTTTGCTTCCAATTCTTTACCAACTCTATAACCGGATGTATCATCGGCTACAGAATTAATTCTTTTCTGAGAAGCAAGACGCAATTGAGCTTTTGTAGCTTTTGCATTAATTTGTGCTAAAGCATTATAAGCTTTCAGCGCATCAACGTTTGTGTTAATTTGAAATTGTGACATGTAATACCTCCTTGGTTTTTAATTCTCCGGACTTCCGTGCCCGGTATATATTGTTTAACTAAATGAGATTTATTTCTCACTTACATTATCGTGATGTGGTTGTAAAAGTTTAGAGGATTATTGTAAGAAATGAACATCGAGGATTGATTAATTGAGCATTGCGCATTTACACGTACTAAATATCCGATGCTCAATTCTCAACTTACAATTTTTCAATTAGAGAAGAAAAGAGAATTAGTTTTTCATTACTTTCTGAAGCAAAGAATTTAATTTTTCGGCAAGAAGCGGATTGGCAGCTAAAAGCTGTTTACTGTTCTCAAGAAGGGTTAACAATTTATTTAACTGACTGGTTTGCAAATAGACCGATATTAAATACATTATTGCCTGTAAATCATCTTTAGAAGTTCCAATAACTTTAGTAAGCACCGATTCTGCTTTTTCATATTGTTTTTTGTCCGTTAAAACCAAACTGTATTCTTTTAGCAAATAAGACGAGTCCGGAAATTTGTTTACCGCTTTTTCCAAAAGATGATAAAAAATTGTCTGATTATTTTTCTTCAATAGAGTGATGAATAATTCAAGATTATCTTTATTTAAAAGAGAAATTAAACTTTCGCCTTCTTCTTCTGATAGCTTTTCCTCTGATAAAACTTTTTTAATTAAATCTAATTCGAGCTGCTTGCTGCTAATTTTTAGGACAGATGTTAATTTTTCAAATAAACCCAAAAAGTAATTCAACGCATTACTTTCGTTAAATTTTACAGCGGTAATCATACCGAAATAAAGAATTGTAAATTCATCTACTAAAATATTTTGGGAAGTTAATACTTGGTCTTTATTTAATTTATGAGCATGCTTTATTGAAGCAACGGCTTTTGCACTGTCATTAAGAGAGGTATAAATTCTTGCTGCCGCAAGAAAAGAAAGCGGCTGGTAAGGATCATATTTTATCGATTTTTCAATATACTCTTTCGCCCTTTCTAAATCTTGTTGTCCCATTAAATGAACTGCAATAGATCTCATTGCGGCAGCTTTATATTCATTTCTAAGTGAGTTATCCTGCAATGCAATTAAAAAATAATTCACTGCTTCAGATTCTTCATTTAAGATATGAAGCGACTGTGCAATCTGAAAAGCATAATAACCCGATTTGGTACGTTCGTATTCTTTGTAAAGTATTTCAAGATTCCGGTTTGCTTTTAATTCCAGTTGATTCTTCTGAACATCGTACCCTTTATGGATTATTTCAATATTGGACTTCTCGATAGATATTCCTTTTCTTATTAATGACGGTTCAATCTGCTCATGAATTTTACCCTCAAACTCAACCCCGTCAAGTCTTGGAAATAGTCTCACATAACTCATTATAGAAGGTCTGCCATGAATATTATCCTGATTTATAATTTTACAAAGAAATGCTTTTTGTTTATTTATTGAACAAATTTTTTTTAATTCTTTCACAGACTTTGCGTTTAATCTTTCGTCGGCATCGAGATATAAAATCCAATCGCCGGATGATTTATACAATGCAAAATTCCGTGCTGCTGAGAAGTCATTTATCCACGCAAAATCGTACACCTTTGCATCGTGCTTAAGTGCAATTTCTTTGGTTTTATCCGTGGAACCGGTATCCACAATTACTATTTCATCGACTGCTTCGTGCACAGACTTAAGGCATTCTTCAAGATAGCCTTCTTCATCTTTTACTATCATCGATAATGTTATCATAATATTTACTCCCTCACCAGGGAAGAATGGTTTTCATCAAACCCAAGCAAAGTGTTAACTTTAGAAAGAAACTCCACAGCATCTTTATTAAACGGGTTGTTCTTTACACCCCATTCAAACATTACCTTTGCATATTCATTCTTTCCTTGTGTAAAAAATACTTTGCCCAAGCCCGTACAAGCTGCAGATGAAGTGGGATTCAAATTCAATTCTTCTTCAAAATATTTTTGGGCTTGTTTAGGTTTGTTATTTGCTAGAGCAAGGTTGCCGGCAATGTCAAGCAAATCAGAATATTTCACATCGTACTTTTTATTGTTTGAATCATGATAATGTGCTAAAGCTAGTTGAATTGATTCAAATGCCGGCAATATATTTCGTTCTGCAAGTAACTTTTTCATATTCTCAAAATAACGATCAAAGCTGTCTGTGCCAATTTCAGTTGTTACTGCATTGGATGCCTTTTCCGAATTTCTTATTGGTATTTCATTTGTATTCTTTTGCTTATTGCATTTGCATACGAATCCCCAGTATTCATCATGACCAATTGTCAGTTGAAGATTAAAAGTGAGTGTATCTACTATGGAAAATCCAGTTCTTAAAATTAGAGATGACCACATCGAGCGGGTTAAAACACTGTAATGGTTCGGATTAGTTTCATGATGAGCAGCGGTATCCGGTGCAGGAACCTCGATATATAAATACGAATTATGTTTTGAAACTCTATAAAATTCAGATAACGTCAAATAAGGCGCTAAACTATGCTCAACACAATGTCTCGCCCAAATAAAATCAAATGTTTCGTCTTCAAATTCCGAAAAAGATTGATCCATTTTGTAAACTTCATAACCTTTAGAAATGCAGATCCTTACATCTTCATCATTTAATGCAATTCCAACAGGCTTATAGCCGTACTTGCTCAGGAACTCTAATGCGGGACCCTGTCCACATCCCACATCAAGTATTTTTGCATCAGGAGGAAAAGAAAACTTTTCTATCAATTTTTGAAGTACATCGTTCGTAATGCCTGAATGCAATTCCGATATCGGTTCGGGATAAGTTTTCACTTTCTATTTTTAAGAAAAAATTCGCAAGCAATTCGCTTCTATTTTTCAAAGATTTCATAAATATTCCATCAAAATTTTTAACACAGCCTTTGGACTAATAAATCTGACTCAACAGGTTAACAGCCGTTTTTTCCCATGTAAATTTTTTCATATCAGAAGCAGCTTGTCTTCCAATTGATTTTAGTTTTTCTCTGTTATTGTATGCAAACTCAATTTTGCTGATTATTTCATCAAGCAGAGGTTCTTCCCAATCAGCAAATAATTTATCGTTGTTTTGAAGGTGAATTTTTTTCATTTCATTAAGCCGGATAGAATTACTCTCGGTTAAAATATCTTTATGACCGCTGTTATACGAAGCCACCACAGGTTTGCCGCAAGCCATGTATTCCATCAAGACAAGATTAGTACCTCCTTCGCACCTATTCGGAAAAAGTCCAATGTCAGTCTTTAAATAAAGTTCTCTCATTTTTTCATTCGGCGTATTGGGAAGAATAAATACTCTCCTTAAATCAATATTATTTAACGAAAGATTATGGGAAATAAATTCATGCCAAGTTTTCCCGTTCATATCAAATTTAATATGCTGCGAATAAGACATAGTAGAAATTGACTGCGCCCAGAAATTGTGCCATGCATTAATCAATATTATATCATCGTATTTCTTCTGAAGTATTTCGAATGCTTTGATTACAAGATCCTGACCTTTTCTAAATTCGAACTTGCCCCCAGAAAAGATAACGAATAAATTATCTCTGCGGTTATATTCTTCCGGATAAAATAATTCCGGGTCAACTCCTTGAATTAAAAGACCGGTATTTTTTATCCCGGCGGATTCCATTTTTTCTTTGCACCATGTAGAGCCGCCAAAAATAATTTCATATTTATTTGCATTCGCAATTGATTTTTCCGTTAACTCGTTTTCAAAAAAAGTATAGGCAAAATTTCGTGTCCCTCTCAGCTTTGTTATGCTTTCAAAATCCACTCCCGTCAATGCATGAAACAGATCACCGTCAACTTTTCCGTTTTTATTATCAATATTTTCTAAACTTTTTATAGAAATTTTTCTTGACAATTCCTTTTTCAGATAACGGCTGCATATTCCCCAGCCGTAATTTTCTCCGTTAGCAAGTCCCAGATACAAAATTTTGCCTGGAGAATTTTTCTCAATTTTTTGTTCCTGCAAACCAAGCTCTACTTTCTCGCCAAATTTTTCACCAATCAGTTTTTCCATGTCGCCTTTAATTTCATTTATAACGCTGTCCCATTTTTTTTCGGATTTTTGTCTGTAAAGCCGCATTGAAGGATACCATGGCGAATCTGAGCGTTCCATAAACCAGCGCCAATCCGGGAAAAACGGCAGCATAAGCCAAACTTCCTTACCAAGCGCACCAGCAAGATGCGCCACGGATGTATCGACGCTTATTACTAAATCAAGGTTCATAATTGCTGCGGCAGTTTCTTCGAATGAAGTAAGTTTTGAGTCGAGGTCAATTAAGCTTGTATTCCCTAATTCATAAATTTGTTCAACGGCTTTTCCCTTTTGAAGTGAATAAAATTGAACTTCCGAAGTTTCAAAAAGACTTTTGAGCTGCTCTAATCCGCATGAACGATTTTTATCATTTTTATGATTGGGGTTGCCTGCCCATACAATTCCCACTTTTAATTTTTTCTCATAGCCTACAATTGATTTCCATTTATCGATCTTTTCTTCATCAGCAAATAAGTAAGGAATATTTGCCGGAATATTAGTTTCATCAGTATTAAACAGACCTGGCAGACTCAGCAGATAAACAAAAAAGTCATATTCAACATGGGGCTCTTCAGAACTATTTGCTATAATAAGTTTATCTATACCTGCACAATTTTTTAATATACCGGCGAGCGTAGCCTCACACTCAAAAATTACATAAGCACCTAATTCTTTCAGCTTAGGAAGATAGCGTACAAAGTGAAATGTATCGCCGTAACCCTGTTCGCTGCTTACAAGAACCTTCTTGCCATTAATTGACTGCAATGATTCTGCCGTTAATTCTGGTCCGTAAAAATTTCTCGCTTTAAAATCTTCCAGCTTTTTTCTCCATTCATATTCTTTCCATCCTTCTTTAAAGTTGCCGAGCAGCATTAAAGCATGTGAAAAATTATAATGTGTCACAGCAATTTGATCGTTTTCCAGAAGTGCTTTTGCAGTATACTCAATTGCTTCGTTAAGATTCCCTTGTTTTAGTTTGACAACACCAAGATTAACATAAGATATTACTTTTGCTTCGCCATCCGTAATTTTGTTAAGATATCTTTCCGATTCTGAATAATTACCTTCCTCCAAAAATATGTGAGCAAGTTTAATCATTGCCTTTGAATTATTTCCGTTGAGTTCGAGAGCACGCTTGTAAACGGAAACAGCTTCCGAATTTCTTCCAAGTTTTTCAAGACACAGTCCAAGATTATGATACGCTTCCCAAAAATCTCCCTTAATTTTTACTGACTTTTCAAAAAGCTGAATTGCCTTCTCATACTCATCTTTTTTAATCAATATCACACCTAAATGATTATAAGCATGATAGTACGCCGGATTCAATTCAATAATTTTTTCTAAAATCTGTTGAGCTTTGCTTAATTCGTTTTGGTTGATGTAACAATCGGCAAGATTAAAAAGATATGTGCTGTTATTGGGTTCAATTTCAATTGCTTTTAAATAAAAAGATTCAGCTTCAGAAAAATTTTTTTCAGAGGCTTTTATGTTGCCCAGGTTATTTAATGCATTAGAATTTCTTTCATCCAGATCAATTATTTTTTTATAATACTCAAACGCCTCTTCCTTTCTTTTTTGATTAAAACAAATTACGCCGAGATTATTCAGTGCATCAAGGTTCTGGGGATTAATAGAAAGAGCCTTTTTATAGCATTTTTCTGCTTTTATATCTTGACCAAGATTCTGAAAAGCAAGTCCCATATTATAATATGCAGTTGGATGAAGCGGAAAAATGGAAACAACCTTTTGAAAATATTCTATTGATTCAGAGAAATTACCTGAAGACAAATTGATACCGCCCAAAAAATTCAAAGCATCGTAATCTTTCGGATTATTTTTAATTAGCTCTTCAAGAGTGAGCACGGCAGAGCGAGAATCACCCGTCTCATAAAATCTTATGGCAAGGTAAAATTTATCTTTTTGTTTCGGTCTATGGTTAATTTTTGTTTTCAACTGCAGCTATCCCTTTTCTTTAATTATTCAGTAACTAATATTGAATTCAGATATTTCAGATTTTCCATTGCAATTTCATTTTGGGGATCAATCTTTTGGATTCTTTCAAAAATTTTAATTGCGGCATTGTTACTGCCTTCCACAATAAACAGAACTGAAAGATTATTCAGAGCGCCAAGATCAAACGGATTATCGGATAAAATTTCGAGCAGAATTTCCCGTGCATTCTCAAGATTATTGCTTTCAATCAGCTTTTCGGACTCAGCTAATTTTTCTTCTACATGATTGCTGCTTGAAAGTGAAAAATGAAAATCGCCAATATTAAGATTGGCATTTGCTCTAATTAAACCTTCGGCTGCTTTTTCATTAAGAGGATCATTTTTCAAAGACCACTCGTACATTGTCTTAGCTTCGTTATACATTTCGACTGCAGCAAATACTTCGGCAAGACCAAGGCATGCACGGGAGGAAGATGGCTGTAATTTCAATTCCTCCTCAAAATATTTTTGTGCTTCTCCAAAATCATTCAAAAGCATTGCAGTATTCCCGGCAAGGTTTAATAAATCGGTTTTATCGAGCCGGTTAAATTCTTTTTTAGGATAATTGTCAAAATTTTTTACGGCATCATTTAAATAGATAAGCGCCTGCTGATAATCTTTATCTTCAAGATAAATCATTGCCCTGTTGATACTTTGGACAAATAAATTAATATCAATCAGGAATAAAGGATTTCTTTTTTTGAATTGTTTTCCTTTCAGCCAAATTTCTTCGGGGTCGGCGCCCCACTTTTCGATAAAAACTTGCTTATTGTGTTCCAACCTTTTTGCATATTCTTCTGTACCGTTTGCCATAAAACTTTTTGAACCGAAGTGATGAATAAAAACATCTTGGGCAATCACTGTTTTATAGCCTGCAAGCTGTGCACGTAAGCAAAAGTCATCATCCTCAAAATTACCTGGAGAAAAGCGTTCATCAAGCCCGCCAATTTTATCAATAACCTCACGCTTAATTAATGTACATAAGAAAGCAACACGGGGAAACTCAAAATATTTGCCTGCATTTTCTTTTCTGACTTTTGCAGCGTATTTGTGCATTTCCTCGATGGAAGAATACCTTGCGTTTTTATCAAGCTGAACCCCGCTGACAATGTTACTAATTGGTCCTACAATGCCTATCGTTGCCTCTGTTTCGGCAACCTCAATCAGCCGTTCTATCCAGCCTTTTGTAACGACTATATCGTTATTGGCGATGAGCAAATACCGCCCTGAAGAAATATTGATTGCTTGGTTAACACCTTTAGGGAACCCTACGTTTTCCTGGTTCTGAATCAATTTGACTGATTTATTTGATTTAGCTAACTCAGCAAGATATTTGCATGTTCCATCTGTACTAGCATTGTCAACAACAATTAATTCATACAAAGGAGAAGTATGTTGAAAAACCGAATTGACAAATTCTTTGCTAAATTTTAATCCATTATACGTCAATACAATAATTGATACATGTGGTGTGATTACGCCACCAACCTTTTCGAGTGAATCCTTTCCGAAGGGAAACGGACAGTGATAGAGACTTATTTGTTTTGCTTTAGTGGGGATTACTTTACCATCTTTTTCAATAATAAAATCGGGCGTAATTTTCCCAATCCATTTCTTATGCAGCCGTGAAATGTTTTGAGATACTTTTGAAAACCTTTCGATACCGCTTTGTGATTCATAATGAATGACAACACTCGCCGGCTGGTAAACAAGTAAGCCACCCTTTTCACGAAGTTTAAAACATAAATCTACATCTTCATAACCATTCCAATATTCTTCATCAAATCCTCCAACTTCCTCGAATGATTTTTTTCTTATCAATAAACAAGCTGCCGTAAGCGCCTGGTATGTTTTTAATTGATTGGCTTCTTTTAAATCAGCGGGCGCTTTCCAATAAATATGGCGGGCAACTAAAGGATCTGGAAATTTTTTATCTTCTATAATAACTACACCGGAATGCTGCAAACTTCCGTCCGGGAATAATAATTTACTGCCTACCGCAGAAATATTTTTGTCGTTCTGAATTACTTTTAAGAGATTTTCCAACCAACCTTGAAGCGGTTCAGTGTCATTATTCAGAAAAAGAACAAATTCACCTTTGGCTGCTTTGACGCCTAAATTATTAGCTTTAGCAAAACCGATATTCTCGGAATTAGTGATTACCGATAAATTATTAAAAATCAGCTTCGCGAATTCCAGATACCTTTCGGTACCATCGGTAGATCCATTGTTAATGATCAAAACTTCAAAACCAATATTTATTGGTGTGTTTTTATATAACGCGTATAAACAATTCTGCGTTAGCTCAACTTTATTAAAAACGGGAATTATTATCGACACTGCTATCTCTTGATTACTTGATAACAATTGGTTGGCATTAATAGACCTCTGTTTAAGAATATCTAGGATGATCAATTGATTATTGAGTATTTCAGGATTATGCTTATTAAAGTTATAATACTTGGCAACTATATCTCTATAGGAATTATAAAAAGCAAGATTTTGTGTAGTTGTCAGATTGCTATTATCGGTTCTCTGTCGGAATTCGGATGTGATTTTTTTTATATGATGAAAGTCATATTTAAATGATAGTCTTATCCAGATATCCCAATCTTCGTGTGCTGGAAGTGTCTCATCAAATAACCCGATTTCATCCAAACATGATTTTTCTAGCATGAAGCACTGAACAGGGGCAATGTTTTGATAAGAGAGCTTTTCTTTTGAAAAATCATTAGAAAACGGGACATCCTTATTAATCGTTACATACTTCCCGCTCTGTAATTCTTGCGTTGCCTTATAGGCATCTGTATATACTATTTTCTTATCACCACGCTCTAAGTAAGTTACCAGGATTTCCAAATGGTCAGGATAATAAACGTCATCGTCATCCAACAGCGCTATGTATTTCCCTTTTGCGTTTTTAATTCCTGTATTTCTTGTTGCGGCCAATCCTTTGTTCGTTTGATGTGAATAATATTTTATCCTTGGATCATCAAATGATTTAATAACATCAACAACATCTTCTCCTGCATCATTTACTACAACAATTTCATAATAAGAAATTGTTTGATGCAAAATGCTTTGAATAGCTTCTGCTAATGAATTTTTTCGATTATACGTTGGTACTATTACTGATATTAGCGGCTCTTTTGCCAGATTATTAAGAGCAATTTTTTGAGAATCTTTTGTAAATAATTCTTTATTGTTCATAACCATCTGGGCTCTCAGTATACTATTATATTTCATCGCATTTGTAAGCATACTTTGTTCTTTTACCCTGTATCTGAAAAGAGCATCTGTAATTTTACAAACTTTAACTTTATATTTTGAACAGTTGATCCAAAATTCCCAATCCTCAAAACCCCAAAGCATATTTTTATTATACCCGCCGGTTTTTTCCCATAATGTTTTTTTATAAATAGAACAGTATGGTAATCCATTTTCAGGTCTATTTGGATTATAAAACTCATCCGGTTCGATGCATTCAACAAATTTATTTGTAAACCCAAAAGTTGTGTAATTGCTGTAAACAATATCTGCACCGTTTTTAGTTAATGCCTCAACAAATTTTTCAAGTGCAATATTTTCTAAGACATCATCGGAGTCCAACGGTAAAACAAGTTCGCCGTTCGAAAGACTAATCCCATGATTTCTTGCATTTGCAAGCCCGCTGTTTTCTATTTCATAGAGTTTAATTTTTTTATTGGGATTCTTTTTAATTATTCTTTTGGCTATCTGACTGGAATTATCTTTGCTTCCATCATTAACAATAATACACTCCCAATTTGTATATGTTTGGTTTACAACACTATTTAAAGCATCTGTTAAATATTTAGCTTGGTTATAACATGGAATTATTATCGAAACTAATGGATTCTCTGCTGGTCTGTCAAAATTCAAGTTTCTAACTAATTTTAACTCAATTTCTTGATGACATGCATTTGGTAGAAACCCATTATAACTATCAATATCAACCCTAAAACCTTCTTCATACTTTAAAGCTAAATTTTCCGCAGAGTAATCAGTCAATTCTGAACTCCGGTTATCTATTGCTTCAACCTGAACTTTATTAATTGGATTACAAAATGTTAATGATTTTTCCATACATAATAAATTTGGATATAGCTCAACAAAGTATTTACTATTTGCCGCCATTTCTCTTTCCAAAGAATTTGGATTTTTGAAATTAATCTTTAAGAGTAAAGTTAACATGTCTGATGTTCGATAAATTGAGCTTGATACTTCCAAAGGATAATTGAAATCCAAGTCTGCGCTTCGCCAATCATATTTTAATATTTCACTTGAAATCATTGTGAACTGAGGAAGTGTTTGGTTCTTATTTAATGGATAACAATACGTTGTGTTTTTTCCTAAACGTAACGATAATCCTAATGCATCATTGTGTTCTTTAAATGTGTTAGCTAAATATTTTAGTGAGAAATCATTTACAAAAATATTGTCATCAACCAGCCATAGCACATGTTCATAAGAAAGTATTGTTGCTAATACGTCGCTCTTGAAATCTTTTTCAGGCTTGAATTCAATATTTGTTTTGCCAGAGTATTCTTGTATTAAAATATCATAAAGCCTTTGATAATGATCCGCTGAAGTTTTGTAAATCACTTTAACATCATGATCGGAAAAATCTTTGCAATGTAAAATGAATGATCTTAATGTTGCATCAAGTTGTAAAGGTCTGTCTTTGCTAAAGACTACAGCTATCATTATTTCAATCCTTTTTGTTTTGATTGAGAAAGCATCATAAAAAGATTTTCATATTTATTTATTATAGCGTCCCATGTGTAATTATTTTTCCACTCGTCAAATCCTTCCGCTGCCATTCTCAACCTTAGTTTTTCATCATCAAGTAATTTTGAAGCATTAAGAGCCAAATCATTAACTTCGGAAACAATTCCTCCCTTTAATTCTTTTACATTTCCGCAATCAACGGAAACAAAAGGAGTTTTAGAAGCTTTTGCCTCAAGAATTACTAAAGGAAATACTTCAAAGTGAGAGGCAAATAAAAATAAATCCGCTTCGTGGTATGCCGCTAAAGTATCTTCACGAGAAATATTGGTTAAAAATTTTACATTTAGCCCTTCAGCCAATTGCTGAAGTTGTTTTAATGTTTTTCCTTCTTTACCAATAAATATCATTTCAAAATCCGGTCTGTTCATTTTTTTAACTGCATCAACGATCCTTTCTTGTCCTTTGCCTTCATAATAATTTGCAACGCACAAGCCAATGTATTTTGATTTGATAGAATACTTTTCTCTAAAATTTATTTTGGGTTTTATTAAAAACTCTTCTTTGGTAACACCATTAGGAATTACAAGACTATTTGAGAAACCATGATTCTTTGCAAACTCATAATCTTGATAAATTGAACTATGATAAACGGCTGCATCATAGAATGGGATCACTAAGGGAATGGTATCGTTAAAATAATCAAAGTAAAGATTGTCCTTTACGGTTGTTGCGTTCGTCAATGCAGAATAACCGCATGGAGCAATTATGTTTACTCTTTTTTCTCTTGTCAAAATCACTGATTTGAATGCTAAATCTGTCGCCCATTGTTGTGCCGCGTAATTAAACATAACATCAAAATTCTCGTTAGTTGTAAACTCAATATATCTTTCAACGTCGTTGCCAACTAACCCGCGGGCAAAATTGCCGGCAACATCAAACTCAACAATTTTTACTCCATTTAATTGATCAAAATTTCTTTCAGGTAAAAGAGTTGTTGCCACGATGACTTCATGTCCGCGATTTGCCAATCCTTCAGAAATTTTTTGCACAACAATTTCCGCACCTCCAATATGAGGATTATAAAATTCCACGGTCGCAAGAATTCTTAATTTATTCTTCCTAATCGTCTCATTACTTTTTGTAAATATTTGGGTCGATTGTGGAATGCTTTTGTTTAAGTATTCTTTGATAATTACCGCTAATCTTTGCTGCTCCTTTGCACGAGTTGAACCAATTGCTCCGGGATGTAGTCTGATTTTGTGTAAAACCTTAGGAAGGTTTGCTAAATTAAATCCTGCAACTAACGCGCGGGCAAAAAAATCGTAGTCATCTACACCTCTGAATTCTTCTCTATATCCCTTTAAAGATTCAAAAACTTCCTTTCTGATTAGAGCCGCACTATTAATCATGGAATTCACTTGTGAAAATGTTTTTCTAATATCTTCCGGCTCGTGATAAATTTCCGGTTTGCCAAGATAATTTCCTTCATCATCAAAGTATTCTGCTTCACACCCGACAATTGCTACTTGTGGGGATTCATCTAAAAAATTAACAAGCTCTTCAAGTTTGTTTGGCAAAGAGATGTCATCACTATCATGGTTCAACAAATATCTGGAATTAATATTGACAATTTTTATCGCTTCGTTCCTTGCATTTACTTCTCCGGCATGATTTAACTTCAGCAGTCTTACTCGTTTATCGCGGGACACAAATCTATTTATAATTTCAACTGTATTGTCCGTAGAACCATCATCCGCAATTATCAACTCGAAATTTGAGTATGTTTGTGCCAGCAATGAATCAATCGCTTCTCCAATGTACTTTGAACGATTATAGGTCGGCATAATAATAGAGACCTTTGGAGGTGCAACTAATTTGTTTTCATCAAACCTATTAGAAAGTTCTTGCTCAAAACTATTTACCCATATCTGCAAGAGTTTTTGCTCGCTCTCAGAATTATCTACCATATTGTTTTGCAAAATATTTTTAACTGATTGAACGTATTCAGCTAAAGTATAATTAATACTCTTTGTTGCTTTGACGGTAATATTATAAGTTAATTTCCAATTATCCTGAATAACTTCAATTTTCTCATACCCAAGTAATTTCAAAATGTAAACAAATTTATCCCGGTACCATCCGTCATAATGAACCGCCCATTTTGCTTCATGGGATCCAAATAGATGCCTTAATATTACTTGTCTTTCTTGGAACGACAAATTTTTATCAAAGAATTTAATTGAACAAGCTTCGTAGTCAGGAGTTTCAATGTGCAGCATTCCGCCGATTTTTAAATACATCGACCATTTAACAAGCAGCGCCAACGCCTGTGGACGTGGAAAATGTTCAAATACATGGTGAAGCCTAATTTCATCAACTGAATTATCATCAAACGAAAGTTTAGTTATATCTGAATAGTAATCAACTTTAGTCTTTGTCTGAACCGAATGTTCACTAGGTGGATAATCAATATTTACATATCCATCGATGTATTTCTCTCCGCATCCGAGATGAAGCTTCAGCGGTTGGTTTCTGATGGATAATTCCTTCTCCTGTATATCCATAATTAACGCTTTTGAATTAGTTGAAAAATATTTGGTCCATATTTATGAACAAGAATTCCACCATTGTGATAATAATAGTAGGAATTCCCACCTATATGGTTCCGCCTTTCAACTATAGGGACTTTTTTATCTAATTGCGTAGCTATCCGTTCTGCTAATACACAGCCGGAAAATCCTGCGCCAACTATTAAATAATCATACATACAAATCGGTAAATTGATTTATTAAAAAAACTGTTACTCATTACTTTAACTTTGGAATACTCTAAACTTTTTATTCTTGATTAACGTCAATTGTTATACCAGCACAAATTTTTTGAAAAATGAAAAATTTTGGTTAATTATTGGCTTATTATCAAATACCGGCTAATATTAGCCATACCATTGACAGGTTTTAGAACGGAAAGTTGGTTCTCAAATGGTTATTCTAGGTGATATTTTCTGCAATTTTTGTATTCTGGAAAGCCTCCCGCTTGCTAATTAAACAACACCCTTATTCTACATCCTCAGCCCTCTTTCTTTCTCGTTACCGACTCGTTTGTCTCTCACTTCTCCCGGTCTTCTCTACCTTACTGAACCCACTCTGAATACGCTCTAATTTCGATCTCCATCCGCTTTTTTGTATCTTTGTATTACAATTAAGGACGCATTAGCATATTGCCATGCAGCTTCTTGTTTTTTGTGTAAAGGTATTTCTCATGTTTGCTTTGACTTTCTACTTTTAACTTTTTACTTGTAACTTGTTTCCGTATGGTTACAATAAACAAAAACATATTCGATTCCGTTTCCGGTAGGGTTGGCAGTCTCTGTATTGGTTCAACGGAAAAGGAATTTTCAGTTAATTAGTCAGCCCTTAAAAACCCAATTATCTTCTTGTGGATAAATAATCTGATCGAAAAAAGAAATAATAGGCGAAATATAGTAGCTATAAAAAAACAGCCAAAAAGATGATGACCATTTT
>DYLN01000048.1 GCA_020722085.1 Melioribacter roseus | reverse complement strand
ATTTGTTCTATTAAATCAAAGCAGACAGGATTTTTCGTTTCAATTATTAACTGTGCCACTTCGTGTTTCTGCACTTCAGTTTTATTATTAATTATCTCAAGAGTAGACGCATCGAGAACAGATTCTATTTTTTCAATTTTCATTTCCGTCTTGTTTGTACCAATTTTCAATTTATAAGAACTATTAACGCTCAGAGGTTTTTTCCCCATCCAGAAAATATTTGCTTTGAATCTGTTTGTTATAAGAGGAAGCTGCTGTTCGGTTTTACCTATCAGTTCGCCGGGTTTAACATAGACCTGTGTAGTTAAAGTTAAGCCGATTGCCTGCCCAGCCTTTGCTTCAATAACTCTTTCTTTACCAAATATTTCTATTGATTTCACTCTTGTTTTTTTGCCGGAAGGAAGAAAAATTATTTCATCACCAATTTTTATTGAGCCGGAATTAATCGTGCCTGCTATTATTCGTCTGTCGTCTCCGTTGGCGGTAAATTTATAAACGCCCTGAACAAACATTCTAAAATTGTTTTCGCTTTCTTCTTTTTCCTTTGCAAAGCTGTCAATTAAGTCAATCATTGCTGGTCCGGTGTACCAATTCATTAGAGGCGATCTGTTAATCAAGTTGATTCCTTCTTTTGCGGAAACGGGAACGAAAGCAAGCGGAGAGATGCAAATGCTTTCGAGAAACTCAGAGTACTCTACAGTAAGTTTTTCATATTTAGATTGATTGTAGCCGACTAGATCCATTTTATTCACCGCAACAACAATCTGCCGTATTCCCAGCAAAGAAAGCATGAAAGCGTGTCTTTTTGTGTTTTCGGCGATACCTTCATTAGCATCTATTAAAAGAATTGCTGCTTCTGCGCGTGCAGCTCCACTGATCATATTTTTTAAGAATTCAATATGTCCTGGAGCATCGATAATTATATACTCTCTTTTCTTAGTTTTGAAAAATACTCTCGCCGTATCAATAGTAATTCCCTGTGCCTGCTCGTCAATTAAGGCGTCAAGTAGAAAAGCATATTCAAACGGTTTGGAACTTAACTGGCAGATTCTTTTCACCTGTTCAAGTTTACCCTTGGGCAGCGAATTTGTATCTGCAAGTAGTCTTCCGACAAGAGTACTTTTGCCGTGGTCAACATGTCCAACAATTACGATATTCATCCTTTCTTTCATAAAAATTCCTTTTAAAATTTTTACATGTACCCTTCACGTCTCAAAGTTTCCAGAGTTCCTCCGCCTTCTTTGTCCTGCTCACGGCCAGAGCGTTCGGCAATATTTGCAAACTTGCCGGTTTTCAATTCCTCAATTATATCTTTAACATTTTTCGCGTTGGAATCGACAGGCTTAGTACAGGGATAACAGCCTAAAGATCTGTATCTTTTTCCGTTTCCCTTATCAAAATAAAGTGAAACCACAGGTATACTTTCTCTATCTATATATTCCCAAATATTAAGTTCCGTCCAATCCAGCAGAGGATGAATTCTCACATGTGTGTTGGGTGCAAATTCGGTTTTAAACTGATTCCAGAGTTCCGGCGGCTGATCACCAATATCCCAGTCGCTGTTTTTATCACGCGGCGAAAAGTATCTCTCTTTAGATCTGCTTCCTTCTTCATCGGCTCTTACGCCTACAATCACTCCGGTAAAAGTTTCTTCATTATCGTCTTCAACAAATGATCCCGTGTCGAGATCTAATTTTAATCTTCGCCAGTTACCGGACAAAGTATTCTTCAACGCTTCAGATTTAAGCAGTTTGCAGCATGTTATTCTATCGACCGTTCCATCTGGAAATGTGCGTCTGTTTTTCAAAGCATCTATATTTTGACCCACTAATAAATTCAGTCTTAATTCAAGCGCGAGACGATTTCTGTATTCTATCATTTCTGGAATTTTAAATGAAGTATCAATATGAATTAATGGAAAAGGTACATGTCCGAAAAAAGCTTTACGTGCAATATGCAGCAATACTGTACTGTCTTTTCCTATCGACCACAGCATTGAAAGATGTTTAAATTCCCTGTAAGCTTCCCGCAGTATGTAAATGCTGTGTGCTTCTAATTTTTCGAGATAATCCACTTTTTTACTCTATTTTTGTTTTTCAAAAAGCTCTTCCTTGTCGTGTCCACCAAAGCCTGTCGACATTCGGGAAGAATTGAGACAAGCTAAGTGAAGTCTGCATTCTTTCGTTTCTGGATTTTCCCACCACCATCTGCCGGCTCTTATATCTTCATTCGGTCTAACTGCCCGGGTACACGGTTCACATCCGATACTTTTATAGTTTTTGTCATACAAACTGTTGTAAGGAATATTATTCTTTCTAATGTAATCCCAAACGTCTTCTTCAGTCCAATTAAACAGCGGATTAACTTTTATTATTTGATTTATATCGTCGTATTCAACAACATTTATGTTTTTTCTTGTTATTGACTGTTCTCTTCTCAAACCGGTAATCCATACTTCAAAACCTTTAAGTGCTCTTTTTAACGGCTCAATTTTTCTAACATGACAGCACAACTTGCGGTCTTCAATACTGTTATAAAAAAGATTTACTCCTTTTTCTCTAACCATTTTTTCTACCGAGTCAAAGTTGGGGAAATATATCTCGATATCGACACCGTAACTTTCTCTAGTTCTGTCAATTATTTTATAAGTTTCTTCAGGGAGCCTGCCTGTATCGAGCGTAAAAATTTTAGGCTGCAGTGTTAGCTCGGATAAAATGTGCGTTATTACCTGATCTTCAATGCTAAAACTTGTAGAGAATGCAGTTTTACCGCTGTACGACTTAATAAAGTACTCAAGAATAAATCGTGCGTCTTTATTTTTCAAAAAAATGTTAAGCTCATTAACCTTATTCATTTATTTTTATCCTTCCGAAACTACATTTTCAAATTCTCTTTTTTTGCCCAGATTAATTTTATTCCAGACTCTCTCATGAAAAAAATAGAGGAGCATTTTTGTAAAAACTTCTATCCCACCGATCGAAAAAGTGGTAACAATGCTTCCGGTTATCAAGTAAGAAATTATCATTGTATCGACCGTGCCTACAATTCGCCATGAAATTGATTTTAGTAAACTTCTATGTGTTTTTTCGTACATATACTCTCCGGTATAATAGAATAAAATTGTTTAATCCTTTTTAAGGGAGTTATGTTTGATAATTTTTGTTTGAAATTCTAAAAGGGTTAACAACAACACATGGGGCGATACATGGAAGAAAACATTAAAGGATTGGGTAAGGCTGCAGTAAACAAAAAATAATTCTTCAATTGAATTTGTATTTTCTTTTTAAATCTATTTTTGTCTTGGAATCTGTTGTAAAACATTTTTTCTTCCTTTCATTTGTATAAAATAAAAAAGCCTCCTGATTGAGACGGGAGGCTTTTCTTAGAGTTAATAAAAAACTTATAGTCAGCCCTTCACCGCCTCCGGCTTGTTCATCATCATACACATACAGTTCATATTTATTTTTTGAAAAGTCATCTTAGTTTTTTTTACAAAAGTAAAATAATTAAGACCTCATGTCAAGCTTTGCAGGAATTTTTCTGAATAAATACTAAGTTTTAATTCAACAAAGATTAATTCTATGTATACTTCTGTTTAGTTTTACAATTTATCTGTATATATATTCGGAAAGAGCATAAGACAATTCGATTCACAACAGGGCGAAATTTTATCATTTCACTTGCTGAAAATTATTCTTTAATTTAATTGAATCCCGATCGGGTTATCCATTATTTTCCAAATACCTATATCGGGTTTGAAAATTTAATATGTTTTAACGTCCCTACTTTAATTAAATTCACTGTTGAAAAGCAGATTGTTTCCACAATAGGATGGTATCAATACTTGGTAAAAATATTATAAGAACACTTGCTTATTATGATATCTTCTTTTATCCACTAAAAGCAGAAGAAATTTATCATAGTTTGTCTGTTAATCACTGCGGGCTTACTGATGTTCAAGATGAATTAAATAAGCTTTGTGAGCAGAGCATACTTTTCAAAATTGATGATTTCTATCTTTTAAAAAACAATGCACAATTTGTTGCAAAGCGAAAAGCTGGCAACAAGCTGTACGATAAACGATTACGAATTGCCTACAGAATGTCAAAGTTCATTTCTATGTTTCCTTATGTAAGAGCAATTTTTCTCACTGGTTCTATTTCCAAAGGATATATGGAAAAGGAATCTGATGTAGATTATCTGATAATAACGGAACCGGGCAGATTATGGATAAGCAAATTGTTTCTTACATTGTTCAAAAAAATTTTTCTTCTGAATTCGAGAAAAGTTTTTTGCATTAATTACTATATTGATTCCGAACATCTCGAGATCGAAGAGAAAAATGTTTTTACTGCAACGGAAATTGTAACTTTAATTCCTGTCTTTGGAAGAAAATATTATAATGAATTTTATTCGAAAAACAGCTGGATTAAAAATTTCTTCCCCAATTTTCCGAAAAGAAATAATCATATAATTGATAGACATAGTAAAATTCAAAAAGTGATCGAGTCTTTTTTTAATAACGGATTTGGTGATTTGCTCGATGATTTTGCTATGAAAGTTTTCTATAATGCCACAAAAAGAAAATTCCATTACTTTAATGAAAAAGACTTTGCACTTGCTTTCAAGTCTACAAAGTCTGAATCAAAATATCATCCTAAATTCTTTCAGAAGAGAGTATTGATCTCTTTCGAGGAGAAACTTTATCAGCTTCAGCAAAAACTTAATATCTCTTTGATGTAGAATGGAAAAAATTTTATTCACTCACTCTTACTTTTACAAATACGACCACAAACAGTGGAAGACGAAACAACCATATCCACCACTTGCCACAATAACCGCAGCATCTTTTATGCGGTCATTCGGTTATGATGTAAGTTTGTTTGATACTGCGTTCAAAAATTCGCCCGATGAAATTATTCCTGCAATTCAAAGTTATCTGCCACACTATCTTGTAATTTATGACGACAGCTTCAATTATCTCACGAAGATGTGTCTTACCAACATGCGTGAAGCAGCTTTCAAAATAATTCGCATTGCAAAGCAGAAAAACCTTTCTGTAATTGTTTCTTCTTCAGATGCAACGGATCACTTTGATAAGTATCTTAATGCAGGAGCCGACTTTGTAATTGTCGGCGAAGCAGAACATACTCTGAAAGAACTTGTCGACGGGCTTACTTCTGGTTTATCTAACTTTACTACAATTAATGGTTTGATCTTTAAGCAAAGTAATAAGATCATCCGAACAAATCCAAGACAGATTGAAAAGAATCTTGACACTTTTCCAATGGCTGCTTGGGATTTAGTTGATATTGATAACTACAAAAAAATCTGGAATCAAGGACGAAAGGAGTTTTCACTTAATATTGCTACAACTCGTGGATGTCCATTCAAATGTAATTGGTGCGCAAAGCCAATTTACGGCAACAGATACAATTCCAGATCGCCCGAAAAAGTAGTTGATGAGATCGAATATCTTCAGAGAAAATTTAATGTAAGCTATTTTTGGTTCTGTGATGATATCTTTGGTTTAAAGCCGGGCTGGGTTCAGAAATTTCGCGACTTAGTGAAGAAAAGAAAATTGATATTCAAATATAAAATTCAATCGCGTGTTGATCTACTATTAAAAGAAGATACAATTGATGCTTTGGCTGACTCGGGTGCTGATATTTTGTGGGTAGGCGCAGAATCCGGTTCGCAGAAAATTCTGGATGCAATGGATAAAGGAACAACTGTCGAAGAAATTTATAAAGCAACGCAATTACTTAGATCCAGAAAAATTAAGGTTGCTTTCTTTTTGCAATTCGGTTACCCTAGTGAAACCAAAGATGATATTAACAGCACCATTAGAATGGTTACTGACCTTATGCCTGATGAAATTGGTATTTCGGTTTCTTATCCTTTGCCTGGAACAAAGTTTTACGAAATGGTTAAAACACAAATGAAGAATAAAACCAACTGGACTGATTCAGATGACCTTGCTCTAATGTTCAGAAGCACTTATCACCCGGTTTATTATAAAAAACTTCACAGATATGTTCATAAAGTTTATAAAAAAAGAATAGGACTTTCTTCTATAAAGAAAATTTTAACGAGCCCTTTTTCAATTGATAAAAACACAATCAGAGCTGCAATATTAATTCTTTATTATCTTCCTGCTGAACTTTTTGATTATCTAAAACTTAAGAAACTTGAAAGCTTAACATAGATAATGAACGGCGAAGATCACCAACTAAATCAGATTAATTTTGCTTTTTCTAAACAATCAGAAATCTATGATGATTATGAATCATCAAATAATGTTTTACGATGGATGCGTCAGCAAGTATATGATGTTGCTCTGAAATACCTAAATCCCGGAAACACAATTCTTGAACTCAACAGCGGCACCGGAACTGATGCCGTATTCTTTGCTAAAAACGGGTTTAATGTCTTTTGCACCGATCTATCAGATGGTATGATTCACAAAATTCAAATCAAGATTGATAAAGAAAATTTGAATGATAAAATAAGAGTTCAAAAATGTTCTTTCACGGAATTGTATAAACTCTCCGGTGAAAAATTTGATTTCGTGTTTTCAAACTTTGGCGGATTGAATTGTATCGATGACCTCAGAAAAGTTATCAACCATTTCTCAAATCTATTAAAAATAAATGGCAAAGTTATGTTAGTAATTATGCCACCAGTTTGTCTCTGGGAACTTCTACAGATTTTCAGAGGAAAGTTCAAATTCGCTTTCAGAAGGTTTAATAAGTCAGGAACGCTTTCTAATGTTGAAGGATTTACATTCAAAACTTATTATTATTCTAAAAGCGATATAAAAAAATTTCTCGGTAATAACTTTCAGATCGTGCATCAGCAGGGATTAGCATTTTTTACTCCCCTTCCGCAAATGGAAAAGATTCAAAAAAAATTTCCCAAGCTTTTGAAATTATTAAACAAACTCGATGAAAGTTTAAGCAGATTCTTTCCATTCAACTTAACAGGCGACCATTTAATTTTGGTGGCTGAATATTCTCCCACAAAAAATCAGAATTAAGTTGTATGACATTACAAGAAATTTCACAATTACCGGCAGATGATGGTGTTTACATTTTTGAAAAAGAACAAACTCTGTTCGAGGAATATTATCTCAAAGTACGACAAAAAGAGAAAAGATTATATAGCGATGATGAAGTAAAATTGCTTCCCTTTGCATCATCTTTAAATCTACATAAATCAGAATGGGATCGTCGCGTAAAGTCTTTTCTTCGATTTAAAGATTACCTGAAAAAATTTAAGCAATCTATTGATATACTCGATCTTGGTTGTGGAAATGGTTGGTTTACAGGTGAGTTATCAAAATTCTTTGATCATAGATTTTACTGTATTGACCTGAATCTTTACGAATTAAAACAAGCCGCACGAATATTCAAAAATGAAAATCTGAAATTTATATTCGGTGATATTTTCAAAATGAAACTGGCTAAGAGTTCGTTCGATTTAATAGCCTTAAATTCCTCCATCCAATACTTTGATGACATTAATAAATTATTGAAAGAGCTTCTTTTCACTTTAAAGCTTGATGGCGAGATTCATATTATTGATTCACCTTTTTATGAATCAGAACAGGTTGATAAGGCGAAGAAAAGAAGTGAAACATATTTTAATTCACTTGGATTTCCGAAAATGAAAGAATTTTATTTTCACCATACTTATGAAAGTTTAATTGATTTTAATAGTCAAATTCTTTATGACCCGCGAAAATTTAAAAACAAACTGTTGTCGTTTACTTTTAAATCAGGTTCGCTCTTCCCATGGGTTAAAATCAAAAGATGAAGAATGCAAAGCACATACTTCTACTAACTCCCGGCTTTTCTGATGATGAAAATGATTCTACTTTCGATAGAAAGCACTGTTAAAGATTATGTAAAATTGTACGGGATAACCGGCTTATATGAAGAATAAGATTATTCTTTTTAATCCGAAAAGCGCAAACTGGAAACATCGTATTCCGAACTCCATACTTCAGATTGGCGCTTCGGTTCATAATAAACATGAATATGTGTTTGTTGATGGAAATCTTGAAACAGATTGCTGGACAAAAATCAAATCTTATCTCGATACAAATGCGTTTCGTTACTTTGCTGTAACAGTTATGCCAGGAGTTCAGCTTAAGCAAGCAATTCCTTATTCTAAAAAAGTTCGTGAACTGTTTTCTGATGTGGTTATCATTTGGGGGGGATATTTTGCATCAAATCAATATAAAGTTTGCCTTGAATCGGGTTTTGTCGATTTCGTAATAAATGGTCCAGGTGATGAAGCTTTCCCAGAGCTAATTAAAGCGCTTGAAAACAAAAACGATTTTACAGCAATTAAAAATCTTATTTATAAAAGCAACAATGAAATAATCAAAACTCCCAAAGCAGATTTGCTGGATCAGGATACTTTGCCTGAACTTCCTTATGATTATCTTAATAGATTTTATCCAATTGAAAGATACCTCGGAAAAACATTTCTTGGGAAAAGAACAGCAGCTTATCACTCCAGTGTAGGTTGTCCGTTTACTTGTTCCTTTTGTGCTGTAGTTCCTATTTACGAAGCGCGATGGAGAGGGAAGTCGGCAAAAAAAATTTATAATGATTTAATATATCTTAAAGAAAGATTTAAAATTGATGCAGTTGAGTTTCACGATAATAATTTTTTTGTATCCGAAAAAAGAACCGTTGAGTTTTCTGAATTGATGAAAAATGAAAACATCAATTGGTGGGGTGAAGGTAGAATAGACACAGTCGATAAATACAATGATAATTCGCTGAAACTAATGCGTGAAGCTGGTTGCAAAATGATTTTCTTCGGAGCTGAAACGGGAAATGATAGCATCCTTAAGCAAATAGATAAAGGCGGAACTCAGAATCGTAATCAGATAATTAACTTTGCTAAGCGCTTAAGCAAGTTCAACATTATTCCCGAGTATTCTTTTGTGCTTGGTTTACCAGCAGCTACAGAGCAAAAGGTTTATCAGCAGATTAATGATGATATTAACTTTATAAAAGAAATAAAATCAGTAAATCCCAACACCGAAATTATCATTTATGTTTACTCTCCTGTTCCAACAGAAGGTTCAAAGCTTTACGAAACAGTTACTAAAACCGGTTTTCAATTCCCTCAAAAGCTTGAAGATTGGTTAAATCCTTCGTGGGAGAATTTTGATCTTAGAAAAAATCCTCTTACACCATGGCTCAAACCTTATATGATTAAAAGAATTAAAAACTTTGAAACCGTTATCAACGGTTACTTTCCTACTGTAAGCGATTATAAACTTACCTCATTTCAAAAAAGTGTAATTAAATTCTTTTCAAGCTGGAAATACAAAACAGGACTTTATTTTCTTCCTTATGAAATAAAATTTTTACAAAGGTTTTGGTTGAAATACCGTCAACCCGAAATAGAAGGATTCTATTCGGAATGAAACTTATAAAAAAATTTTTATTTCCGATTTTCCGTGGTGCTTACAAAATTTATTCGGCAAAGGAAAGAACTTATTTTTTCAATGGATTAAAACTAAAAATTTTACCGGGCGTTTTTCATCCTGGATTATTCTTCAGCACAAAATATCTGATTAAACATCTCTCCGAGTATGAATTGAAAAACAAATCTGTTCTTGAACTTGGCTGCGGAAGCGGCTTGATTTCCGTTTTCTGCGCAATGAACGGAGCTAAAGTAACAGCAAGTGACATTAGTTCTGTTGCGGTTGAGAATACTAAATTAAACGCAATGATAAATGATGTAGAGATTCGGGTAATTCAATCAGATTTATTTGATTCAATACCAATGCAGGAATTTAATTTTATAATTATCAATCCGCCTTATTTCCCGAAGAATCCCGAGAGCGAATCGGAATATGCCTGGTTTTGCGGATCTGATTTTCAATATTACAGAAAATTATTTTCTCAGCTTTCGGAATTCCTATCACCAAATACAAAAGCAATAATGATATTATCGGAGGATTGTAGCATTAAACAAATAGAGAAGATAGCAAATCAAAGCAATTTGAAGTTGATGGTTTCAGATTCTAAGTCATTTTTCGGTGAGAAGAATTATATCCTATATACATATTTAAACTTCGACTAGTACGTTTACACATACGGCATGAAATGCCTTCTTAGTCTTTCTATATCATCGACTAATTAGTCGCTCCTTAAAAACAGAGTTTTAGTAATTTTCTAAAAAATTATAAATGAGTTTCCAAAAGTAACTTTCGTAAATCGAAAAGATTTTTTTATTTGATTTATATACTTCTTAAAATTGAAGGCAGCAGAAAGCATTAGATTTAATTGATCTCCGATAGCTGCTTTGGGTTTTTGTCCGGTAATTTTTTCTGTTTGTTCAATTATCCTTTCAAGTGCTTTTCCATCATAAATGTTTTCCTAAGTCTGTTGGTTCTATCGATGATTTCCACTGAAAATATGACTCTCCGCTAAGGTATTGCCAGTACGGGTTGTAAACCCACTCCTATACTACTCGTTGTCTTGGACCTCTTTTTGTACGACAGGCTGGTAGGGTCGGCTTCAATGAGTTGTTGAACTAAGCCACAAAGCGGCGGAGCCCCTTCCCTCCGAGCCTATTGCATTCTAATTAATCCAAATTTGTCATTAGAAAAACACTGATGACAAATCGACTAAGACTTTCTAAGGGCTTGAGCACAATATAACCGTAAGAAAATCTAAGTCGGGGTTTAATACTTATTATTTAACAAGTTATGTTACTAATATCTTATTGATAAATTTTCCTAATGGACAATCTGGGATCAACAAAAATTTGGGGACTGTGATAAAAGCTGTTCGTAATTCGGAAACGAAGACTTGTTAGGTATGTTGGATTCTGAATGCAGATGAAATTGAGGATTGAGCGTTGAGCATTGAAAATTATTTTTGCTTTCTATGAATAAATTCTCAATAAGCAATAATCAATGTTCAATTGCTCTTGCCCTGACATTCCCCGCAGGCGGGACAGGTTTGTCGGGGGATGAGTATTGAGAGTTGAGAATTGAATATTGAAAATTATTTTTGCTTTCTACGAATAGATTCTCAATAAGCAATGTTCAATTGCCGGGATGATTGAAAGTTGAGAGTGGAAAGTCCGGTCGCCGAACTCTGGCGAGAGTCCACGAACTCTGACGAGCGTAGTTGTTGTTTAACGCCCGCTCCGCCGAGTCGGGCGCCTCGGCGAGACGGGGAGACGAGGCGAGAAGCCGGATTCATTCGCTTTGCTTCCTCCTTCGCGGGCAAGCTTTCCATGATAAAATTATAATATTTTATTAATTTTCAGTTGCCCCCTGAAGTGCTGTGCCAAAAATGTTTATTTAAAGGAGGGACAATAATGATTGGAATCAGTTTTATAAGCTTTCTAATTTTACTTGTAATAAGTGTTGTTGTCTCGGCTATCCTTCACTATGCACTAAAGTATTATGTTCGGCCCGGCTTTAATTCATTCCTTTCAAAAGTAATTTTCGGATGGATTGGCGCGTGGCTTGGTACACCGGTCTTCGGAAAGTGGTTTGAGGGTGTTAACTACGAGGAGGTTTATATTATCCCAGCAATCCTCGGCTCATTTGCTATTCTAATAATGATGATCGATTGGGTAAAATCAACTACTAAATCAACGGGGACATAAACGGATAAATTTTTACGGCACAGCACTTCTTTTTTCATGGTTGAAAGAAAAATATGGAAACAACTAAATTGATTTTGGATATTTTTAAGAGTATTGTTTTAGCAATTATTGCTGTTCTGCTGTTTCTGATTTATCTACAACTCCCGTCTTCTAAGCAAAGTATTTCCCTAAATAAAGTACCGGATGTAGTTGAGAAAGCTCAGAAAACAGGTGAGCAAAATATTTTTAGTCAAAGATTAGTTGAAGAAAAAAAAGGACAGGATCCCGATGCACCGGCTAATAGAACTGCAATTATCTCCGATTTAACAAAACTTGCCTCGCTTGCTCATGAATACTACAGAGGTTCGGTTACAACTGCCGGCAGAAATTCTTTTGAAGGATGGAAAATTCCGCCGGGGAGAGAAACAACATCAAATGGAAATTTTACAGCTTCGATTACTTCTAATTCAATAACGTTTATCGGTACCGGCAATAGAATTGGTTATGACGGCTCGACTCCTGTTAAAATTATAATGGTTATTGACGGCAGCAGAATCATAAGCACAAATGTTGATAATTAATCCGCACGTTTATCTATTCATGCTTGCAAGAGCTTCTTTAATTAAATCTTCAATTGTGATGGAAGGATTTTTGTCAAGCACTGCTCTTATAGTGCGTTCGGCGATTTTTGAATTGTAGCCTAAATTGGTAAGTGCGGTTACTGCATCATTCCTAATATTGTAGCTGCCAGCCGAAACCACTTCAATTTTTTCGGTAAGTGCATCAACTTTGTCGCGCAGTTCAACCAGCATTCGTTCTGCAGTTTTTCTTCCTACGCCAGGCACTGCAGTTAAACGTGAAAGGTTATTTGTTTTCAGTGCTTCTCGAAGCTCATCTATCTGAATTCCCGACAGAATGCTCTGTGCTATTTTAGGTCCTATGCCGCTTACGCTTATCAGTAACTCAAACATTTCTTTTTCAGCCATTGTGTAAAAACCGTATAGGTCAAGGGAATCTTCTTTTACAGAGAGAAATGTATAAAGAGAAACCTGTTCTTGATCAGTAATTTTTTCAAATGTTGAAATAGAGATGTTGATTAAATAGCCGACGCCGTTTACATCAAGAATTATTTTTGTCGGTTTTTTAGAAACTATTTTTCCCGTTAAGTAACCGATCATAAAAGAACCCTATCCGGATTTGCATCTATGAACTCTTTCCAATTTCTGCTTCTGCGAGTACCCAAATTCATTTTAAATGCGTGGCATACAGCAACAGCGAGGGCGTCGCTCTCGTCGTATGTCATTTTCATTTTTCTTAAACCGAGCAGCTTTTTGATCATAAATTGAACCTGCTCTTTTGATGCGGCACCGTTTCCTACAACCGACTTTTTAACTTCACGCGGTGAATATTCTTTTAACGGGATATTATTGTTAATTGCCGCTAATAATGAAACACCTCTTGCATATCCAATCTTCAAAGCCGATTGTACATTCTTTCCGTAAAAAGCTGTTTCAAGAGCGAATTCATCGGGCTTATATAGTTTTATCATATAGTTTAATTCATCGTAGATCTTTTTTAATCTTGGTGCCATCTCTTTTACAGGGGACAATTTAATAATTCCGGCAGCCACTTTTACAGGTTCATTATTCTTAAGATCAATTATTCCGTAACCGGTGAAAATTGTTCCGGGATCTATACCGAGAATTCTCATAGAAATATTTTTTATGAATTAACCTTCCGTAAAATCTGCGGAAGTATATACGTTTTGCACGTCATCGTTATCTTCGAGAGATTCAATTAATTTTTCCAGCTTTTCGGCAGTCTCACCGGAAACACTGACTGTATTTTTTGCAATCCATTGAAGAGAAGCATTTTCAATTTCGAGTTTTTTTTCCGCCAATGCTTTACGCACAGCTTCAAAATTTTCAACCGGTGTTGTAATTTCGAAAAACTCCTCTTCGGTTTGAAGGTCATCTACGCCAGCGTCAATAACAATCTCCATCATTTCATCCTCGGTTTTTCCGGCGCGTTTAACAGTTATTACACCTTTTCTTTCGAACATCCAAGCAACGGAGTTGGTTTCACCAAGAGAGCCTCCGTTTTTGCTGAATGCATGCCTTATTTCCGCAACGGTTCTGTTTTTGTTATCTGTTGCAGCTTCAACGAGGATTGCAGTGCCGCCTGGACCGAACCCTTCGTAGAGAACTTCATGATAAACCGCACCTTCAAGTTCGCCGGTGGCTTTTTTGATCGCGCGTTCTATATTATCTGCAGGCATGTTCGCAGCCTTAGCGTTGTCTACTGCCAATCTTAATCTAGGATTTCCTTCAACATCTCCGCCGCCTTGTTTAGCAGCAATTGTAATTTCTTTAATCAATTTGGTAAAAAGTTTTCCTCTTTTGGAATCAATGGCAGCTTTTTTTCTTCTGATAGTCGCCCATTTTGAGTGACCTGACATATTTTTCTCCTTTTATTTTTAACTTTTCAACTCCGATATATATACATCTCGCCTCGCAAAGCGAAGCGGGCGGGACACGGCCCCGGCATTTATGTTGGGATACGTTCTTTTACTAATATATCTTTTATTCGTATCTGTGGATAAAGTTTACCGTCTTTAAATTTTGTCCCGTTTGCGGGAGATATTTCAATCGTATATACAATATCTATCAAATTTTTTTCTTTATCAATTGCATCAACATAAGAGCCTAAATTGAAACCTATTGCATCGAAGACTTTTTCCTTGTCCCGCTCGTAGGGACTGCCGTTCCCGTAAATAGCGGGAGACGTTTGTTTAAGTGTAGCAGAAAGATGATTTGTTCCGACGAGTCGGGGTTGATGAACTAAAGTAACATTTTCCGACATGAAAACCGGGCGCAAGTTCCCTGGTCCGAAAGGTGAAAACTGGTTCAAGATTCTTACAAATTTGGGAGTTATTTCCGAAAAATGAATTTTAGCATCTATCTGTATTTCCGGCAGGATATCATTTTCGGTCAGATTTTGTTTTAATACTGCATTGAAGCGTCTTTTGAACTCATCTATTTTATCAATTTCAACTGCAAGTCCGGCAGCAGCTTCGTGTCCTCCGAATTGAAGCAGTAAATCGTCGCACGCCTGAAGTGCTTCGTAAATATTAAAACCGGGTACGCTTCTTGCGGAACCTTTTGCAATTCCGTCTATTGTTGTCAGCATGATTGAGGGTTTATGAAATTTCTCTACCAGTCTGGAAGCAACTATTCCTATTACACCGGGGTGCCAGTTTTCATCATGAAGTACAAGCCCATATTCGGTATCGAGATCACAATTTTGTTCAACCAGAGAAACTGCATGGGAAAAAGTCATTTCATCAATTTTGCGGCGTTGAAGATTTTCATCTTCCAATACCATTGCAAGCTCTTCTGCTTTCTGAGGGTCTTCTGTTGTAAAAAGCTCAACTGCACGGCTTGCATCTCCCAATCTACCTACCGCATTAATTCTTGGTGCAATGGTGAATACTATTTGTCCAGCAGTTAAATTACCCGGTTCCATTTTTGCCGCTCTAATTAATGCCCGAATTCCGGGGCGCGGATTCGTATTTATCAGCTCCAGTCCTTCTTTTACAAGTATTCTGTTTTCATCGATCAAAGGCACGATATCTGCAGCTCCCGCAAGTGCGACGAGGTCTAAATATTTTAGTGCCATTTCTTTATTACCGATTCTTGAACCGACAGCTCTTGCCAGCTTAAAAGCAACCCCGGCACCGGATAAATGTTTGAAAGGATATTTACATCCCGGTTTTATCGGATCCAATATGGCAAATGCGTTTGGAAGGATATCTTTTGGCTGATGATGATCGCATACAATTGTATCAATTCCGTAGGTGTTGGCATGATCAATCTCTTCAACGGCAGTGATTCCGCAGTCAACGGAAATGATGAGCTTAATTCCCTTTTCTTTTAAATAGTCGATGCTTGCGAGCGAGATTCCGTATCCTTCTGTAATTCTGTTAGGAATATAAGTTTCTACATTTGCACCGAGTTCTTTTAAGAAAAGATACATCAGAGATGCAGAACATGTACCGTCAACGTCATAGTCGCCATAGACACAAATTTTTTCGTTTCCGGTTATTGCATTAATAACGCGAAAGGAGGCTTCCGCCATGCCATCCATAAGAAAAGGATCATGGAGTGATTCGAGCGATGGACGAAAATAAGATTTAGCCTCGAAGAAATTTGTTATGCCGCGGCTAACAAGAATTGATGCAAGTGAAGTGGATATATTTAAACTGTCCGCAAGTGCTAATACCAAGTTATCTTGCGGGGTTTCTTTGAACTTCCAGCGTTTTTTTTGCATTTGTTAAACGCAGAAGAAAAAAGATGAAGCAAGACTATAAGCCGAATTCTGTTCCCCTAAGAAATCGGGGCGGCAGTTATTTATCTTGTTCTGTTATTACTAACAGAATCTAAGCGGTCTACCCAAAGGGACATCATGGCGAACAACCACGTCTTCCGGTTTAACGAAAGAGCCCTTTTGCTTGACCTTGCTCCAAGCGGGGTTTGCCGTGTAGCCCGGTTAACCCGGGATATCCCGATCTAATCGGGACCAGAAATGTTACCATTTCTGCGGTAGGCTCTTACCCTGCCTTTTCACCCTTGCCCCTCGCTTCGCTCGGGGCGGTATCTTTTCTGTGGCACTTTCCATAACCGGAAACTTGTCCCGCCCGCTCCGCTCGTCAGGGTTCGCTCGTTTGTCGTCAGACCCCGCGACGGACCCTGTCGGGAGTCTGTGGACTCCAATCCGTGACCTCGACCGAAACGAAGTCACAAGACGGGCGGAGTCTTCAACCGAAGTCCCGACAGGGTTCGTCGAGATCTGACGACTGGCGACCGATGCGGAAGCGAGGCGAACTTGCGGGACCTGCGTTTCACGGTTTCCGGGTGTTACCCGGCACTTTGTTCTTCGGAGTTCGGACTTTCCTCTATTCAATTAGACACCTCTTGTTTTTTGAAAGGCATCTAATGAACAGCAACTGCCTATCTTGCATCATCGATTATTCTTCTACTATCCTTTATTAATAAAATATTCTTTTTCCAGTAAAATAAATATAAGAAAAAATTAGCGTTAGGTCATTATAAAAAATCGGAAGAAATTTTAAGCAAATAATAAATTCAATTTCCCATCAAATTCGAAATAAAATTTAAATTCTTTGAACCGGAATTTGATATCACAATCTTTACAATCGCAGTCAACGGCACCGAAAGGAACATGCCGACAATACCCCATAAATATCCCCAAACGAGCAATGACAAAAGGATAACAATCGGATTTAAACCGAGCCGGTCGCCGAATATTTTAGGCTCAAGTACGTTGCCCATTAAATTTTGAATAAGTATTAAAATTGCCGCAACAAGTATAGCATATCCAAATGATTCGAATTGCACCAGTGTCATTAATGATGCCAGAATTACGGCGATTACCGAACCTATGTTGGGGATGAAGTTCAGCAGTACTGATAAAACTATCCAGACTATTACATAGTCAACTCCGAAAATCCAAAGTACAAGTCCTATGAAAAGCCCGGTTAAAAGACTTATGAAAAATTTTGTCGTAATATATTTCTGAACCTGTTCGGTTATATCCTTAAAAGTTTTTCTCAATTTTTCTTCGCGTTCTTTTTTTGTTTTTTCAATCTCAAGTTCAAATTCCGAATTCATTTGTGCTACTGTATCTTTGTCTTTTCCCAGCAGTTCCTTTTTGAATTTTTTTAGGGAAGTTTTAACATTTTTTTCTACGTAGCGCATCCTTATTGTTTCAAATATTCTTGCATGTCCGCTGCTGATAAAAATGAAAAAGAAAAGAACAAAGAAGACCGATGAAAACAAACTCAGGGTTGAAGAAAATAATCCCGAAGCAATTCCGCCGTAATCAAGTTCCTGCAGAATTTTTGAAAGGTTAAACCGGGTAAATGAAGGATCTTTTATGCCCAGACCGATTGCAGTTGATGAAATAATACTGTTAAGTTTTGTTTCGAGTGCGGGAAGCTGGTCTTTGAATTGAATAAAGGAATCAAACAAAAAGCGCGATACGCCCCAAAAGAAGACCGCTGTGATAAGCACATCGATAATAACAGACAGCGGACGCGGCACTTTATACCTTGTCAATAAATCGTTTAACGGCTCGAAAAGAAAAAACAAAAAGTAAGCAATTACAAAGGGAATAAAGATGTGCTGCAGTTCTTTCATAACGTACAGTATAATAAATAAGCCGATAACGCTTACGAAAAATTTTACCGCCGGGTCCGAAAGTTGTCTTTTCATAAACCTAATCCATGCAGTATTTTGTACTAAAATATCAAATTTATTCTTATTATATATATTAATATCTATAAAAATAGTTTAATTAACGAAAATGCAAAGTAAACTTGGCTACTCGACCGGCAGATTTTACGTTGTCATTTTTATAGCAGGAATTCTTACTGCGCTGGCAATTTTAGCTGGACTTTTGTATGGAATTAAGCTCAATTATAGTTATTCGGAATTATACCGGTCAGCAGTTGAAATTCATACCAACACTACAAATGCACGGCTTATCTTTTTGCAGCAATTGTCAAATCCTTCCGCTAAAGAACTAAGCAGAGCTTGGGACTATTTAGAGTCTGTCGAACAAAAAGCCAAAACTCTCGCCGATCAAATAAGCCGTTATGATTTTATTTTTTCACTAAGCGGCGATTCGGAAATTGAAAAGAGAGCAGGGGAAATTCAAACAGCTTTGCTCAATTACAGAAGCCTTTCAAATAAACTGATAAAAGCAACCCCAAAAGAAGCAGCAGAAGCAAAAAACCAATGGGATAAAACTTATGCTGAGATCAGCATAAAAAGCGAAGAGATTGAAAACCGGCTCAAAAGAATGATTGCACGCGACTCAGATATATTTATTTCCATACAAATAACCTTGATTCTGGCAACACTCGTGCTTACGCTAATTGCGCTTTTTGTCTTTGTACGCTACGGCAAACAGAAAAGTGCCTACATAAGAGATATAACCATAGCGAAACATACTTTGGAAAGAAAAACGAGGGAAAAAAAGCAGACTGAATATGCACTCCAAGAAACGGAGCGCAAGCACACGACTCTTTTGAAGAATTTACCCGGGATGGTTTACCGCTGTAAGGTTGACGATAATATTACGATGGAATATGTGAGTCAAGGTTCGCAGCTTATTACAGGTTATAAGCCGGAAGAGCTTATTGATAATAAAGTAATTGCGTACGGCGAGCTTGTTCACCCCGAAGATAAAACAAAAATTCGGCAGCAGATCATGGAAGCTGTCGAAACTAGAAAAGCCTTTCAATTAGTTTATAGAATTAAAACTGCAGGCGGATATACAAGATGGGTTTGGGAAAGAGGCGTGGGTATATTTTCCGAAACGGAAGATGAATTGATTGCCCTCGAAGGATTTATTACCGATATCACCGAACAAAAGGCTGTTGAAGAACAACTCTATCTTCAAAGTACTGCCCTTGAGGCCGCAGCAAATGCAATTGTAATTACCGATAAGGAGGGGGTGGTATTGTGGGCTAATTCTGCATTTTCAAAATTAACAGGATATTTATTAAACGATATTTTGGGGAAAAAGCTTAATCTTTTGAAATCTGGTAAGCATGACAATACATACTACGAATATATGTGGGATACAATTAAGGAAGGTAAAACCTGGCGTGGTGAAATAATTAATAAACGCAAGGACGGTTCTCTTTATGACGAAGAAATGGTTATTACACCTGTTACAAATACACAGGGAGAAATAATCCATTTCGTCGCAATTAAACAGGATATAACCGAAAGAAAAGTAGCCCAGCAGGCATTGGTGGAAAGTGAATCAAGGTTTAGAGGACTTTATGAAAATGCTACAATAGGAATTTACAGAACAACTCCAGATGGAAAAATTTTGCTCGCAAACCCTACTCTTGTTAAAATGTTGGGATATAATAATTATGATGAAATGGTAAACCTAAGGACAGACCATGTTTATCTCGATAAAAACGTCAGAGAAAAATTTAAGCAGCAGATTTATTTGGAAAACAGATTAAACGGTTTTGAAGCTGCATGGAAAAAAGCAGATGGTACTATTATATATGTCAGGGAAAGTGCAAGAGCCGTAAGAGATCCTGAAGGAAGAATACTTTATTATGAAGGCAGCGTGGAAGATGTAACCGAAAAGAAAAAAGCTGAGCAGGAACTTATTCTTGCTAAAGAAAGAGCAGAACAGTCGGATAAATTGAAAACGGAGTTCCTCTCACAAATGTCCCATGAAATAAGAACACCGATGAATGTTATAATTAGTTTTGCAAATTTGCTGAAGGAAGAATTGAGCGACAAAGTTGATGATGAAATAAAAAACAGTTTCGACGTGATTGATGCCGAAGGCAAACGAATAATGAGAACTGTTGAGTTAATTCTCGATATGTCTGAAATACAGACCGGACAATTTCAGCCGAAATTTAAGGAAATAAATCTTTTTAACGAAGTACTTAAGCCAATGCATACTGAATTTCTGCCTGCAGCAAATGAAAAAAATCTTTTGTTTGAACTATATAAGAATACCGATCTAACGAAGATTATCGCTGATGAATATTCTATTAAGCAGATTTTTAAGCATCTGATTGAGAATGCAATCAAGTATACCGAAAAGGGCAAAATTGAAATATCAATTGCGCACGACCCTAATCAAAGACTTTATGTTCAGGTGGCTGATACTGGTATCGGAATCGCTGATGAATATCTTCCTCTTCTCTTTACGCCGTTTACTAAAGAAGAAATGGGATATACAAGAAAATTTGAGGGAAACGGCCTGGGCCTTGCTCTTGTAAAAAAGTACTGCGAAGCAAACAATGCCGAAATAAAAGTTGTAAGCAAGAAAGGAAAAGGCTCAATATTTAGGGTCACTTTTTTACAGCCGCACACCACTGGTCCACTGCAGAAAATTTAATGTGGTGCTTTGGAGATAGAATGGTCATTCGACTATTCAGGCATTCATACTCAACTCTTAATTAAATTTTTATTTCTTCAAAAAATTCTATTTTGTTCCGAGAAAAAGGAACTACAAAGTTCTTTCCACGAGGCGGTAGATTCCGAAAATATTTTGAGGGATTTATGAAATATCCTTCTATCACAAATTGAAGCCGTTTCGTTTGTTGTGTGTTTATTTTTGACGAAAAATAAATAATAGTATTATTTTTACAGCCAATAAAATTATTTCCGGCGTTTATATGAAGGGCAAAATATTGCTTACACTATTTATTGTTTTCTGCTTACTCGCTTATTCATGTAAAAATTCCGATGATAAAAAACCTGAAAGCAATTCTTCTAAAGATGAAATTCAAAAACTGGAAAAAATAAAAAAAGAGAAACAAACCGAATCTGACAGTCTAAAACGGGAAATTGAAAAGTTGAAAAGGCAAAGAGACAGTTTGAATGCCGCAGGTACTGAAAAGTGACCTTTCCTTATTAAACTAAGATTTCATAACTTGTGTCAAATCAATAAAAGCGGATCTCTCTATGAAAGCCAGAATTCCCCTAATAGTTTTACTCCCTTTAATTTTATCTCTAACAAACTGCAGCAGCAGTATCAGTCTGCAAAGTAATTGGACAAAAAACGAACTGCCGCTTGATATTAACGATCCCATATGGCAAACAGGCTTAACCCGATTGGATGACGAGCCAATTTATTTCAATTCTATAAACGACAACGAGTTTCTTTATCTTTATATAACAACTGCCGATCAGACGTACGAAAGACAAATTTTAACAAGAGGCTTAACAGTTTGGTTTGATTCGACTGGAGGCAGTGACAAACTTTTCGGCATTGACTACCCGATAGGTTTAAGGAACAACGAATTCATGCGGCAGCAATATGATCGGAATAAACAAGAACTTCCCGGAAGAGAAGAACTGACAAGCGAATCTTTAAAGGAACTTGAAATTATAGGTCCCCTTGAAAATCAGAAGTTTAGAACTCCGCCCGACGGCTCGAAAGGCATTACTGCCAAAATTGAAAGGAAGAATGGGAATTTCACTTACATGCTGAAAGTTCCGTTGTACAAAAGCTCCGAACACTACTTTGCAATCGGAACGAATGCGGGAAGACAATTGGGAGTCGGCATTGAATTAAACAAACCAACCTTTCCCCGCTTAGGTTTGCCGGGAGAACGAGGCGGAACCGGCGGCTTTAGACCCCCCGAGGACGGAATGGGAATGCCTGGCGGGCAAATGGGCAGAGGTGGTTTCCGCGGAAGAGGCGGGAGAGAACAGTTAAAAGAGTTTGAAGTCTGGTGCAATCTTACACTTGCAAAATAACAGCGTCAAGCAGAATTTACTTTGCAAAAATGATTGCAGTCTTCCTCTATGACGAAAAAGTAAAACCTCATGAAAGACGCCGTCCTTCCCGCCACTATTTGTGATGATTGATCATCTTATATTTCAGATGTTTTAGGAAAGCTTTTCGTTTGAACATCCAGTCATGTATTTTAATGCCGCCGTCGCCCAGCGGGTTGCTGACTCCGCCGTTTGGTCCGGCAATTATCCATCGAGGGAAAATCCAATATCGACAAAAACTTTGCTCATAGTTGTTTGCTCCTTTAATTAATGAAACTTTTTTCCTTCTTCAAGCATTTTAATAATCACCTTCATTCAGCTCTGTCGTGTCTCCTGCTTCTTTGCTGTTTGTAAACGCCAGGCAATTGAGTACAAATTAGTTTTATTAAGTGTTTTAAAAAATGCGTACGCCTTTGAATTTTTAGAAATCTCTTTCAAAAAATCATCAGGTATTTTCATATTTGCCGGAGAGTCGTAAGCTTTATCCCACCTGCCATCTTCTTTTGCTTTTTCAACTTCTACAAGACCTGAAGTATCCATTTTCCCTTCTTTAATAAGCTGCTCTACTTTTTCAATATTTCTCTTAGACCAAATACTTTTTTCCCTTCTCGGAGTAAATTTTTGCAGATATGATTCTTCACGTATTTCTTTGCTTGTCCATCAATCCATCCAAAGCAAAGTGCTTCATCAAGTGCCATATCGTGATTTATGCTTTTAATTCCAAATCTTTTTTATATAAACGAAGCCAGACGCCGTTTGAAGTACTATTGTTTTTTAAAAGCCAGTCTCTCCATTTCTTTTGAGATTGGAAAGCGATGATTGGTAATTCATTTTGTAACTTCATATAGAATTATAGTTTTTATTTTTGAACTACACAGAAAAGATTTCCATCGGGATCTTCCAATACGATAAAATCATCATCAGGTTTATATCTCCATGGATAACGTGACGCACCGAGTTTAACTAATCGTTCAACTTCCTGTTTTTGATTATTTGTATATAAATCGAGATGCAGCCGGCATCTCTTCCCTGAATGTCTCTCAGGGACCTTATCTAAAGATATATTTGGTCCTTTTCTTTCCGGATCAGTAAGAACAACCCATCCATTACTTGCCGGCTCTCTCGGTATATAATGAAGAGCATCCTGCCAGAATTTCATCATCCTTTCAAACTCATAACAGCGGATAACGATAGAACCGATTCTCATATTCGTACCTCACACCTGAACACTTTTCCACTTCCCTCTTGTAAACAATTACAAGATAAAAAGTTCAACTGATATTTAAGCAATAAATTTT
>DYLN01000047.1 GCA_020722085.1 Melioribacter roseus | reverse complement strand
CGAGCTAAAGCTCGTGGCAATTCCAATTAACATTCTGCGTAATGTGAGTTAGTAACATAACTTGTTAAATGATAAGTATTAAACCTTGACATAGATTTTCTTGGGCTTGTGGTTATCCATACTTTCGGTAAAAGATTTTCTTACGGTTATATTGCTCTCAAGCCCTTAGAAAATCTTAGTCGATTTGTCATTAGTGTTTTTCTAATGACAAACTTGGGTTAAATTTTTGTATTTTTAAGACGGTTTGTGTTTATTAGTGTAATTAGCGGCATATTTCAAAGTATTTTTTATTTGGCGGTCAATGTGAGTTATCTAATTTTACGCTCCCAAATTAAGATATTGGTATATCATATCTTGGGTTAAATTCAAACTGACTTTATAAAACAGGGGAAATTATGAAACTAAAATTACCGTATTCTTCACAAAACTGGGTCTCACTTGTTGGCGCTACAATTGCGATTATAAGTTTGTTTATGATAATCTTCTTATTTGTGATTACTGCCATTTCCGAACAGGAAAGATCATACTTAGGACTTGTAACTTATATAATCCTTCCCGTTTTTCTTATTATCGGGCTGCTTCTTATTCCAATTGGAATGTATTTAAAAGTACGAAGGGATAGAAAGAAAAATATATTACCGGTATCCGAATGGCCTCAGGTAAACCTCAACGATGTTAGGCATAGAAACGCATTTTTTATTTTTACAATTGGAACCACAATTTTTCTTTTCTTATCCGCGGTAGGCAGCTACGAAGCATTTCATTTTACCGAGTCGGTAACATTCTGCGGCACTATTTGTCATAATGTAATGAAACCTGAATACACAGCATATCAAAATTCTCCTCATGCCCGTGTTGCGTGTGTTGAGTGTCATGTTGGCTCGGGTGCGAGCTGGTATGTAAGATCGAAGCTTTCGGGTTTATATCAGGTTTATGCTGTTACTCTTGGGGAATATCCTAAACCGATTCCGACACCGATTACGAATTTACGCCCTGCACGCGAAACATGTGAAGAATGCCACTGGCCTCAAAAATTTTATGCACGCAGTTTACGAACAGAAAAACATTATTTATCTGACGAAGCAAATTCTGAGTGGGATATCGTCCTTAAAATGAAAATCGGTTCTACTTTAAGTGTAATGGGACTGCAGGAAGGGATTCACTGGCACATCAATCCCAACGTTAAGATTGAATACAAAGCCTCCGATGATAGAAGGCAGGTTATTCCATGGGTCAAATATACAAATTTGAAAACCGGAGAAGTTACTGTGTTTGAAGATGAGGATAATAAACTGGAAGAAACAAAACTCGATACCCTTGAAACACGGGTAATGGATTGTATGGACTGCCACAACAGACCTTCTCATGATTATAAACCGCCGGCATTCTTTATTGATAATGCAATCACCTCAGGTGAGATCCCAAAGGAACTTCCCCAGGTTAAAGCCGAAGCAATGGATATATTGGGAGAACAGTTCACAACAACTGATTCGGCGCTGCAGTATATCAATACAACTATGAATCAATTTTATCAGGATAACTATCCTGAAATTTATGCTTCGAAAAAGTATCTTGTAGATAGAGCAATTAAAGGGATTCAAACCGAGTTCCAGAAAAATATTTTCCCTGAAATGAAAGTTCGGTGGGATGCGTACCCGAATAACATTGGGCATATCGAATTCATGGGATGTTTCCGGTGTCATAACGGAACGCATAGGGCAGAAACCGGCAAATTAATTTCAAGGGATTGCAGCCTCTGCCACGATATTGATGCTCAAGGACCACCCGATAACTTTGAGACTGCGCCTATCAACGGTACTCTGGAGTTTAAACATCCGACAGATATTGATGAAGCCTGGAAAGAAACGGCTTGTGTTGAGTGCCATACCGGGTTGAATCCGTAAGAAACGGATTTACAATTTGTAAGTTGGTCTGCCTGCCTTCCATAGTGCTTTGTGTAGCGGACAGGCTGAGCCGACAGTCGAGAGGTCTACTCGTTTAACACGCTTTTCTTTTTTATATTTAATCCACAATAATTTTTATCTGTTCAAATGATTGAAATAATTGACCTCCACAAAAGTTTTGGTGATAATCACGTTTTAAGAGGAGTAAATCTACTAATTAAAGAAGGTGAATTTCTTGCAATAATTGGCAGAAGCGGATGCGGAAAAAGCGTCCTCCTGAAACACATTGTAGGCTTGCTTAAACCGGATGAGGGCATTGTAAAATTCGGGGGAAAGGTAATCAGCGAACTCGATAAAAAGGAACTTTACGAAGTAAGAAAAAGATTCGGCTTTCTATTTCAAGGTGCAGCCTTGTTTGATTCAATGTCTGTCGAGGAAAATATCAGTCTGCCGTTAATTGAAAATAGCAGTGAGCTAACAAAGGACAAAATTGACGAATTAGTTACTCAAAAATTAGAGCTGGTTGGTCTGCCGGGTATTCAAAAATTAAAACCGGCTGAGCTTTCCGGCGGAATGAAAAAACGTGTTGCTCTTGCAAGGGCATTAATTACCAATCCCGATTATATACTGTACGATGAACCGACTACCGGATTGGATCCGATTATGTCCGATTCCATAGACGAGCTAATAAAACAACTAAATGAAAAATTAAAGGTTACTTCAATAATTGTAACTCACGATATGTTCAGTGTTAAAAACACTGCGGAAAAAATTGCAATGATGCACGAAGGGAAAATTTATTTTACCGGAACACCTGATGAGATGATAAACAGTAACGATCCGGTTATAATTAATTTTATAAAAAGGACGGGTTTTTGAAAAAAGAAATAAAATATATTTGTTCGAACTGCGGTTATGAATCGCTAAAGTGGCTTGGAAGATGTCCCTCATGTGAAGAGTGGAATACCTTTACAGAAGAGTTAGTTGAGGGGAAAAACCGTTCCCGCCGGAAATTGCCTGTTAAAGCGAATCTTGAAAAACTTGATTTGACTGTTCACAAAGAGGAGAACAGAATTAAAACCGGTATTAATGAATTTGACAGAGTGCTTGGTGGAGGATTAATGCCGGGTTCGGTCGTTTTAATTGGCGGAGATCCAGGAATAGGGAAATCGACATTAGTGATGCAGGCGGCTTCGGGAATTAATGAAAATGTTTTGTATGTATCGGGCGAAGAATCAAACAATCAAATCAATCTTCGGGCTAAAAGATTGAAAGTAAAATCCGGCAGCATTTATTTGTTAACCGAAACCGACATTGATTTAATCATCAACGCAATTGAGAAAAATTCTCCCGAAGTAGTAATTATTGATTCTATTCAAACTGTTTACAAACCCGATTTTGAAAATGCCCCGGGGACAATAACGCAAATTCGTGAATGCACGGTTGAACTGATGCAGATCGCAAAGAAAAAACACTGTGCGGTGATTCTTGTGGGTCATGTAACTAAAGAAGGTTTTATTGCTGGACCGAAAGTCCTTGAACATATTGTCGATGCTGTACTTCAATTCGAAGGTGAGAGAAATTATTCCTATAGAATATTACGCGGACAGAAAAACCGTTTCGGCAGCACAAACGAAATCGGAATTTTTGAAATGTATGATGACGGATTGCGGGAAGTAAAAAATCCGAGCGAAATTTTTTTGAGTGAAAGAGACAAAGAAATCACAGGTTCTGTAGTTACTTCCAGCATCGAGGGTACACGCCCGATTCTTCTAGAAGTTCAGGCACTTGTTACACCGTCAAGTTACGGAAATCCGCAAAGGGTAGCAACCGGTTTCGATTACAGAAGACTTTCGATTTTGCTTGCGGTTCTGGAAAAACGCGCCGGACTGCGTCTCTCTTCACAAAATGTATTTCTTAATATGGCGGGCGGATTAAGAATTGACGAGCCTGCTGTGGATCTTGCTGTTTGCTGTGCAATTGCTTCCAGCTTTACAAATAAGTTTGCAAAGAACAATATGGTTATAATCGGCGAAGTCGGTCTCGGAGGCGAGGTTAGAAGTGTTAGTCATATCGACAAAAGAATTCAGGAAGCGGTTAAACTAGGTTTTAATAATGCAATTATCCCTTCTAATAATTTTAAATCAATAAAAAATAAAACGCTATTGAATATAATTCCAGTTGACAGCATTACTGCTGCAATTGGTGTGGTGGTAGATTAAATATAATTGGTCTTTCGGATTTATGGGCAGTTCAATTAAAATAATTTTCTTCTTTATAATCTCGGCAGTGATAATTTTACTGACTAAGAGGTCACTTAATTGTAGGCATATTCAAATATGTCCGCTATCCGATTTATTCTTCGTTTCTTTATTTTTCATGGGGGATTTATTCTAAAAATATATCGTTGTAGAGTGGTGTTTTAATCCTGTTAGTTACTTTCCTCTTATTTGTGACTGCAAGTGTTAAAGAAAATGAAAACATTGAAAAGTTTGGAATAGAATATAGGAAGAAAAGTAAAATATTTGTTCCATTCCCTTTTTAATACCGCACCTTTAGTAAGGTAACGGTATTAATTAGGAATTTGAATTACAGGAGTTTATTTGCTTCCTCGGCTACATTGGCAGAGACCAAAATTCTGCCGCAGGACTCACAAGAATACATTCTTTTATTTTGTTTTATTTCAAGCTGACGTTGAGGCGGTACAACATTATGGCAGCCGTTGCATGCCGAACGAACAATTGCAACAACAGCCTTGCCGCCAAGTGCTTTTCTAATTCGCATATAAGTATTGTAGTCGTTTTTTTTAACTTTAGCAGCAATTTTTTCGCGTTTGTCTTTTAATCTTATTTCTTCTCTTTCGTTTGCCTTAATTATTTGTTTCAGTTCAGCTTCTTTTTCTTTTAGTTCTGCAGTAAGGGTATCGAGCTGCGGGGTTAAGTCTTCAATTTCTTTTTTTATTTTTTGGACGTAATTCTCAAGTTCAATACTTTCGGCATCGAGTTTTGCCGTTTCTTCTTCGGAATGATCAATTTCTTTTGTTAATGCGTCGTATTCTTTATTGTTCCTAACTTGATATAACTGTGATTTGAATTTTTTTAGGCTCGCCTTCAGCCGCTCTACTTCATTATCATTATTCTTTCTTTTTTCAAGAGATTTTTTCTTCTCTTTTTCTTTTTCTTCAATTTGGTTTTTGATGGTTTGTATCTGGCTGCTTAAATCGTTTACTGCTGCGGGAAGATCTCCCCGAAGCTCCTCAAGTTCATCCAGCTGATCGTCTATCAACTGAAGTTCATACAATGTGACAAGTCGTTCTTGCAATTTAAGTTACTCCTTTATGTTGATAATATTTCACGGGATTTGTTACACCGCTGTATTTAAATATTTTTATTTCTTTATCGTCGGATAAAAATTTTTCTATTTTTTTCCTGACAGCATCAAGAGAAAATATTTCTGTCTCGTAATGCCCTGCATCAACCAATAGAATTTTACCTAATGCCTCATGGAATGTATGGTATTTAATATCGGCGGTTATGAATGCATCGGCGCCGGAACTAACGGCTGACAGTAACAGATCCGAGCCGCTTCCGCCGCAGACGGCTATGCGTTTTATCTTTTTGCTGTTTCCTTCGCAGTATCTGAATGATCTTAATCCCAGCTTTCTGGATGTATACTTAAGAAATTCAGCTTGTGTCAGTTCATTTTCTAGATTGCCGATAGCACCGGCTCCAAAGTTGACGTTTTTATTTTTAAGCGGATAAATATCATAAGCAGGTTCTTCATAAGGATGGGCATTTAACATCGCAGTTAAAGCGTTGTTCAGTTTCCATGCATCGACAATGAATTCAAATTTAATCTCACTTACTTTTTCGTAAACATTTTTTTTGCCTATGCGAGGATTGGAATTTTCCGAGCCTTTAAAGCTTCCTTCGCCCTTGGTTCTAAAGCTGCAAGCACTATATTCGCCAATAATTCCTGCACCGGCTTTGAAAACAGCATCGGCTATTTTTTCAATTTCTTCTTCGGGTGCAAAAACCGCAACCTTAAACTGATTTTCTTCTTCAGGTTCGAGGAAGCGGATATTTTTCAGCTTTAGTCTTTTGGCTAATTCAAAAGAAACTCCGTCTTTTGTAAAATCGAGATTGGTATGAGCCGAATAAACAGTTATATCATTCTTGATAAGTTTTTCGATCAGCGTTGAATTTGAGTCTTTTTGGAAATCTAATTTTTTTATAGGATGGAAAATGAGAGGGTGATGGGTAAAGATAAAATTACATTTATTGTCGTTAGCTTCTTTGAGGACTCCCTCGGTAAGCTCCAAGCAGAGCATAATGTTTTTTATCTTTACCCCCCTTGAGCCTACTTGAAGTCCGATATTGTCTTTTTCCCAAGCAGCACCCGGAGGTGCCCACTCTTCAAGATATTTTGCCAAATCTCCTGCGGTCATAAATATATAAAAAAAATGCACTCCTTAAATTGCGGGAGTGCATTTAATTTTTCAAACTCTGTTGTCTTGAGAATTTCTCTTCTCTTTATCTGAAAATATTTTTAATCTCATATTTGCATCACAAATATATACTTTTGAAAAGTTATCTACAAGACTCTAAATTTTCCACCGGGCAGGTATCTTCAACTTTAAACTTTTAAGACGGCTCTGTCCATTTCCCGTCTTCTTTTATCAAATTAATCAATTCTTTTACTGCGTATTCCGATGGAACACTCCTCTTAACAATTTCTTTGCCTCTGTATAAAGTAATTTTGCCGACTCCCGAACCAACATAGCCGTAATCGGCATCTGCCATTTCTCCAGGTCCGTTAACAATACAGCCCATAATGGCAATTTTTACGCCTTTTAGATGTTCGGTCTGTCTCCGGATTTTATTTGTAATTTCAACTAAATCAAATAATGTTCTGCCGCAAGAAGGGCATGCAATGTATTCGGTTTTTGAAATTCTTGTTCTTGTTGCCTGCAATATTCCAAAGAGAGTTCTATTGATAAATTCATACTGATTAGTTTCTGTCGAGACCGCTTCTACTTTCAACCATACACCATCTCCAAAACCGTCAATTAACAAAGCACCAAAATCTGTTGATGCATAAAGAATCAGAGTCTCTTTGTTAATATTGCTGTATTCTCTTTTTATAATTGCCGGATTTTTAATTTGATTTTTATAAAGCTCAAAAAATATTCTCCTTTGTTCTGCCATTCCGTGTTTGTTTGATGTTGTAATTACGAAAACTACGGAGGGATCATTTTTTATTTTTTGAAGTGAATCACCAAACACGTCTTGAATTTTTATTTCGACAAAGTTTAGTACAAAAGATTTTAGAGAAGAATTGTTGTATAGTTCTATTGTTTTATAAAACGGAAAGCTTTTTGTTTTATCGTTAAGTTGAATCCATGTTTCGAAGTCATGAATAATTTTTATACTGTTGGGTGCATCGAACGGAAGCGAATTTTTTCCAATGTATAGTAAATCGCACGACATTTCATTCATATTCCATTTGTCGGTAACTGCATCGTAATTTAAGCCAACTGATTTTAGGATTTTGAAATCTATAACTTCGGCTGCTGAAAAATCTGCAATTACTTTCGGAACCGTTTCTCCTCCTATTCCGCTTACCTCAAAGCTTGAAAATTTTTCGTAGACGAAGGGACTTTTAGGTGATTCATCGATAGAAGGAATTTCTTGATGCGGTGCTCTTTCTTTGTAACGGTTGGCAAGTGAAATTGCCACAGGAACTTCATATTCCGGCTCTTCGGTAAGAGAAACCCTAATTGTATCACCGATACCGTCTTCAAGCAGAGTTCCGATTCCCACCGAAGATTTAATTCTTCCATCTTCGCCGTCGCCAGCTTCAGTTACGCCAATGTGAAGCGGGTAATTCATTCCTTCTTCTTCCATTTTTTGAATCAATAATCTATAAGCCTGTACCATAACCTGCGGATTGCTGGACTTCATGGAAAAGACAATGTTATAATAGTTATAATCTTCGCAAATTCTTGCAAATTCAAGGGCAGACTCAACCATGCCCAGCGGTGTATCACCGTACCGGCTCATAATTCTATCCGATAATGAGCCGTGATTTGTTCCGATGCGCATTGCCGTGCCGTATTCTTTGCAGATTTTTACCAGCGGTACAAATTTTTCTCTGATTCTTTCTAATTCTGCATTGTATGCCGAATCGGTGTATTCAATAATTTGGAATTTTTTTCTGTCGGCATAGTTGCCCGGGTTTACTCTAACTTTCTCTACAATTCTTGCTGCTGTTTCTGCTGCATTTGGTGTGAAATGAATATCGGCAATGATGGGAGTATTGTAGCCTCTTGCTCTTAATTCTTTTTTAATATTTTCAAGATTTTTAGCTTCATTTAAGCTTGGAGCAGTAATGCGAATATAGTCGCAGCCCGATTCAATTATTCTTATAGACTGCTCAACCGTAGCTTTTGTATTCATTGTATCGGTAGTCGTCATAGATTGAATTCTTATGGGATTATTTCCTCCCAGTGGGACATCACCGACAAAAACTTCTCTTGTTTTATAACGCGAATATGCAGTGAGGCTGTTACAATATTTTTTTATTATATCAATCATAAGAAATCTGAGACCGTAATTTAAAATAAATTTCCCTTCGGAGAAGTTCTAAAAATTAGGCTTTGTTTAATAAATAAATAAACGAGGAAACAAACTCTGCTGCCGCAGAAGAACTTTGAGCAGTGATAATATTTTTATCTATATAAACTGGTAATTCTATATATTCGATTCCTTCTCTTTCCAGTTCTTTTTTGTCTTCCGGAAAACAAACGGCTTTTTCTTTTATTAATCCAGCTTTTGCTAAAATTATCGGTGCGCTGCAAATGGCACCTATAATTTTTTTACTGCGGAAAAATTTCTTGGCTATGTTGTGCAAACTCACATTGTTCCAGTACTTTCGTGTTCCAGTTCCGCCGATAAAAATTATGCCGCCAAAATTTGATTCATGTATATTGAAAAAAGAAACATCGTTTTTTACCTTTAACCCTGAAGAGCCTTTACAAACGGTATTTGCGTCCGAAGCAATAAAAACTTTTATATTTGCTCTTTCAAGCTGTGATGAAATAATCAAATATTCCTGCTCGTTAAAATCTTCAGCTGGAAGTATCAGTAAAACACTTTTTCTGACCAAAAAATTAATACTCATTTTAGTTCCTAAACTAAAGTACAAATATATAATTTTGTCTGCAATTGTTATCTTTAAACTCATTGTTAATAGGAATTGTATCAATGCGTATTTCCGAATCCAAGATTGATGAAATAAGAAACTCCGCCGATATTGTAGACATAATTTCTGGCTATGTACAGCTAAAAAAAAGGGGGAAAAACTTTATCGGTCTCTGCCCGTTCCATTCCGAAAAAACTCCTTCTTTCACTGTAAGCGAAGAAAAACAGATCTATAAATGTTTTGGATGTGGAGCCGGCGGAAATGTTTTCAATTTTTTAATGGATTTCAAAAGTATATCATTTATTGAAGCCGTACAGGAAGTAGCCGAACAGCTTGGAATTACTATACAATATGAGAAAGACTTCTACGCAGAGGGGCAGTCGGAACTTGAGGAGTTGTACGAAATTAACGTTTTAGCCGCGAGATTTTTTTCCGATTATCTATTAAAAAGCAGCGAAGGTGAAATTGCACGTCAATATTTTAAGAAGCGTAATATTAAACCTCAAACCCAGAAAATTTTCGACTTAGGATTTGCGCCCGAAGGCTGGGATAATTTTCTTCATTTTGCTAATGAAAACAAAATTGATCTGCAAAAAACAAAGCGGCTTGGATTAATTGACATTAACGATAGAGGAGAATATTACGATAAATTCCGCGGCAGGATAATTTTCCCGATCTTTTCTCCAAATGGAAGAATAATTGCATTTGGTGGCAGAATTCTAGAAAACAGAGAGAATACTGCCAAATATCTAAACTCACCCGAATCTGCAATTTACCTTAAGCGCAGATCACTCTACGGACTTTATCATTCAAAAGAAGAAATTAGAAAACTTGATAAAGCAATTTTGGTAGAAGGTTATATGGATTTGATATCGCTTTATCAAAACGGAATTAAAAATGCTGTTGCATCTTCCGGCACATCATTAACCGAAGACCAAGTTCAACTGCTTTCCCGGTTTACTAAAAATATTATCGTACTGTTTGATGCCGATGCGGCGGGACAAAAAGCGTCGCTGCGCAGCATAGAGATTCTGCTTAAGCAGGACTTTGAAGTTAAAGTAGTTTCTCTTCCTCAGGGAGAAGATCCTGACTCGTTTATTCACAAAGCGGGCAAGGATAAATTCGATGAACTGATTTCATCTGCTAAAAATTTTTTGGAATATCAAGCCGCTCAGTATGAACAAGCCGGAATGTTTGAAGACCCGGCAGAACAAACAAAAGCTATTCGTGAACTTGTTAAATCACTCGCTCTTGTGAACGACGAATTAAAACGTATTTTGTATGTTAAATCAATTGCCAAGAAATTTAATTTAAGAGAGAAATTGATTGAAAACGAATTAAATGAGCTTTTTCAAAGTCAAAAGCAAAAACCAACTATTGCTAAGACAATCGTACCTAGACAAAATTTTTCAAACGGCAGTGCTTCTCTAAAAATGCCGCAGAAATATAGTCCTTATGAAAAAGAGCTTGTAAGACTTATGTACAGTGGTAACGAAGAAATTGTGCGGTTTATTTTTGATAATCTCGATTACAGTGAATTTGAAAATCACGACTTTAGAAAACTTGCTTCAATTGTGGAAGAAAATCTCGTGGTGAGTAAAATTTCTCCTGCTGCACTGATTGAGAAAATTGAGGAAGAAGAACTGAAGAATTTTATTTTTAATTTGCTTCTTGAGGATGAACAAATAAGTAAAAAATGGGATGAATTTTCATTTAACGGCAAAATTGAAAAAGATACTATTGCTTATGCTGAAAGCGTACTACGGCGTTATAAGATTTTTCAGATAAATGAAAAGATTAAATTGAACTCACAATTAATTGAAGAAGCAAAAGAAGAGAATGAAAAAATGGAACTCCTTAAAAAGAATAAAGAATTGATAGCTGAAATAAAAATTTTAAACGGCAGACTGGAATAAATTTTACTTTAACAAGTCAAATGAATAATAATCCATCTATCTACGAAATTAACACAAGACTTTGGCTGAAAAGATTCGGAAATCTTTCTGCAAAGTTGAGTCTTAGTGATATCCCGCTCTCTTATTGGGAAAAACTTAAAAACTTCGGCATCGATTATGTCTGGCTGATGGGTGTATGGAAAACAGTTCCTGCAGCGGTAGAAAAATACTGCTTCGAGGAAGAATTAATGCATGGCTATTCCCGTGCTTTGAAAGATTGGAAAAGAGAGGACGTTATTGGTTCACCCTTTGCAATTGATAAATATGAATTAGCTCCAGAACTAGGATCCGGTGATGATTTGCTGAAATTAAAAAAGAATCTGAATAAATTGGGCATAAAGCTGGTGCTCGATTTTGTGACAAATCATTTTAGTGTGGAAAGCGGATTAGTCAAAATCATGCCGGATTTATTTCTAAAAGCTACTGAAGACAATTTCAAAAACGATCAGCATACTTTTTTTAAGACCAGCGATGGTAAAATATTTGCTCACGGACGCGATCCGTTCTTCCCTGCCTGGCAGGATACAATTCAAATTAATTATCTCAATCCTGCTGCAAGAAAATTTATGATTGATACATTAATTGAACTGACTAAAGTTTGCGACGGCGTTCGATGCGATATGGCAATTCTTGCACTCAATAATGTTTTTGCCAATACATGGGCTGGTGTGATTGAGAGAAATCAAAACGAAAATGGAAAAACTGAATTCTGGCAAGAAGCAATTGAACAAACAAAAAATGTCCGCCCTGACTTTTTGTTTATTGCTGAAGCGTACTGGGATTTGGAATGGCAGCTCCAAACTCTTGGATTTGACTATACATACGACAAAAAACTTACTGACCGTTTAAGAGCAGGGAGTGTAAAAGAAATTCATCAGCATCTGTTAGCCGAAAAAAATTACCAGATTAAATCGGTTCGCTTTATGGAAAATCATGATGAGGAACGCAGTATGACTGCTTTCGGCAAAGACAGATCGAAAGCGGCAGCTGTAATAATTAGCACAATTCAAGGGATGCGTTTTTATTTTGACGGACAATTTGAAGGGAAAAAAGTAAAGTTACCGCTGCAGCTCGGCAGAGAACCCAATGAAGAAGCCGATCCACAATTGAAATTTTTTTATGAGAAACTTCTGTCGATAACAAAGGAAGAGATTTTTAAAAAAGGGAATTGGATTCTGCATTCACCGGTTTCTTCCTGGGAAGGGAATGAAACTTACAAAAATATATTAGCCTGGCAATGGAAGAAAAACGGAGAAAACCGCCTGGTGGTTGTCAATTATTCAAGTTACGTTTCAACATGCAGAATTAAAATTGATGTTAGGGAATATCCCGAAGAATTTGTGATAATCGATTTATTGAATGATGAAAAATATACAAGATCGGCAGAGGAAGTTTATCATTCGGGATTGTATATTGAATTAAAGCCGTTTCAGAGTCATATTTTTTCTTATTAGTCAGCCTCATTAAGATTAAGAAGTGAAAAATAAAACAGATAACAATCTTAAATATGCACAGGTGGCTTTTCCACAGCCGTTTAGGAATTTATTTACTTATTCTATTCCAGATGAACTTTTGGACGCTGTAAAAATCGGAGTTCGGGTTGTAGTCCCTTTTGGCAGACGCACACTTACAGGCTTTGTCGTTGCTTTAAGTGATCAAACCGAAATATCGGAATCCACCACTTCTGCAAATACACCCGCTTTGGCGGAGCAGGCAGAGCGAGGCGAGTCGCTTCATGAGTGGAAAGAAAGGATCAAATCAATTAAAGATGTGCTGGATGAAAACCCCGTATTTGATGAGCACTCACTCAAATTTTACGAATGGATTTCGGATTATTATCTAAGTTCCCTCGGAGAGGCATTAAAAAATTCTGTGCCTTACGGTACAGAAGTTGAATCGAAAAAGAAAATTGTTTCTGATGAGGAGGCGTGTCTTCAGCTTTTGGAAACGGAAAAGAAGAAAACCACATTAAAAGCAAAAGTTTTGACTAAACTTGTTGAGAAAGAAATTTATACTATTTCCCGGCTTCAAAAAATTCTGAAGAATAAAAACATCTACTCAGTGCTTCGTTCACTTGAAAAAGTGGGGGCGGTAAGTTTAATTGACGAGATAAGTTCTCCGAGAGTGAGGGCAAAAAAAATAAAACATGTTAAGCTCGCCAAATCAATTGATGAGATTTACAAGGTGATCCCCGAACTCGAAAGAAAATCTCACAAACAGCTTGTTTTGCTTCTTGAATTGATATCGCAAAAGGAAGAGGTGACGTTATCGGATTTATTGAATAAGACTAAAACAAATCAGTCTTCTCTAAACTCTTTGGCAAAAAAAGGACTGGTAGAAATATTCGAAAAAGAAATAGAACGCCTTTATACGGAAACATTTCAAGAAAAAGAGAAAACGGTTGAATTAACCGAAGCACAAAAACTGATTGTTGAAAAAGTCGGCGCAAAAATTTCCTCGCCTGGATTCGAGGTGTTCTTAATTCATGGAGTTACAGGAAGCGGCAAGACTCAGGTTTACATTGAGCTTTCTAAAATTGCACTTGAACAAAACAAAGATGCAATAATTTTAGTTCCGGAAATTTCTCTTACTCCGCAGATTACGGCAAGATTTTTTAATTATTTCGGTGATAAGGTTACGGTAATTCACAGCAGATTATCCTTGGGAGAAAGATACGATACATGGCGCGGTATAGTGAAAGGAAAATATAAAATTGTAATTGGACCGCGCTCGGCGTTGTTCGCACCGCTTAAAAACGTAGGATTGGTTGTTGTAGATGAGGAGCACGACCAGAGTTATAAACAGTATGATATTGTTCCCAAATATCACGCGCGTGATGCTGCAGTTATGTTAGCCAAGTTTAACAATTGTCCGGTTGTATTAGGCTCCGCCACTCCTTCTATTGAAAGCATGTATAATGCAATGAGCGGAAAATTTACTTTAATGGAGCTGCGCGAAAGAATTGATAATGCAAAACTTCCGAAGATAAGGCTTGTAGACGTAACTTTAGAAAAAAAGAAGAAACAAATGGAAAATATTTTTTCCAGAATGCTTTTGAGAGAGATTTCAGAACGTTTGAGAAAAAACGAAGGAGTAATTGTTCTCCAGAACAGAAGAGGGTTTGCTACGCAGGTATTTTGCAGCGACTGCGGCGAAGTTATTACTTGTCCTGACTGTTCGGTTTCAATGGTGCATCATATAAACAAAAATGTTTTACAGTGTCATTATTGCGGCACTACAATTCCGGTGCCTAAAGCGTGTCCTGTCTGCGGCTCAATTGCATTGAAATTTTTTGGAACCGGAACTCAAAGAGTCGAGGATGAACTCGATTTTTATTTTCCGAATATTAAAATAGAGAGAGTAGATTCGGATACAATAAACAGGAAGGGAAAATTAAGTGAGATACTGAATAGATTTGCAAAAGGAGAAACTCAAATTCTTGTAGGAACACAAATGGTTTCGAAAGGTTTGGACTTTTCTAATGTTACGTTAGTGGGCGTGGTTTCTGCAGAAACCACTTTGTGGATTCCAGATTTCAGATCTGACGAAAGAACCTTTCAGCTCTTGACTCAAGTTGCAGGGCGTTCGGGCAGAAGTAAAACCGAAGGGGAAGTAATAATTCAGACACAAAATCAAAAACATTTTGTACTTCAAAAAGTGCTGATGAACGATTACAAAGGTTTTTATGAAAATGAACTTAAACTGCGCCTGCAGGGCGGGTATCCTCCGTTTACAAGACTCGCTTTGGTGGAATTAAAAGATGAAAATGAAAATCGAGTGAGAGCTGCTGTAAATGAATTCTATGAATTTTTGAAAAAGTACAAAAGATCAATTACGTTAACACCGCCGCATGAAGCAGTGATTTATAAAATTAAAGGTAATTATCGTTTTCATATCGTGCTTAAGTGTGATAAAAAAATTGACCCTTCCGGGAAATTAATGAGAAATGCACTTCTGAACTCTTATATCGAATATAATCAAAAAAGTAAATTTAGAGATATAAAACCTGTAATCGATATCGATCCGCAATCTATAATTTAAATGTTTTATGGGTTCCAGTGCGTAATTGTCGTAACAACGATTGACTGTAAATGACTTAATGACTGAACTTTGTCTTCAATTTATCAATTGAAATGAAATACAGGTTGGCTTCGCCCAGCTGTCTAATAACCGTTGACAGATGACAACTGACCATTTCGCAAAAAAATATTTGATTCTTAACAAACCTTTCGGCGTTCTTTCTCAATTTACAGATAAGGAAGGCAGACAGACTTTGACGGATTTATATAATTTCCCGCGGGATGTTTATTCTGTCGGCAGACTTGACATGGACAGCGAAGGATTGCTGATTTTAACCAACGATAAAAAATTAATCGATTATTTGCTCAATCCCAAAAACAAACATGAAAGGGAATATTATGTTCAGGTAGAGGGAATACCTGATGAACATGCATTGAGTAAATTAAGAAAAGGTGTGTTGATCGAAAATAAAATGACTTTGCCTGCAAAAGTTGAAATAATAGACGATCCGGAGTTCCCGCCGAGAGTTCATTCGATAAGAGAAAGAAAAAATATCCCGACAAGCTGGATTTCCATAACATTAATTGAGGGCAGAAACAGACAGGTAAGAAAAATGACTGCCGCAGTTGGTTATCCCACATTAAGACTTGTGCGGGTAAGAATAAAAAATATAAAGATCGGCAGTCTTAAACCCGGTGATGTGAGGAAATTAAACATTGAGGAAGTAAAAAAATTATGGGAATAAATATTTACTGAAAGCAGAGTAATAATTTTGACATGCAAAAAACCTTGGATGTTAATATGTTAAATTCACACCAGGGTGACTAAAAAGTAATGTTTTTTAAAATATAAGCCGCAAATTCCGCTGATTATTTACGAATTTATTGTTGAATAATTACTTTTTAGTCACCCTCATAATACTAACTTACTTTAAAACAAAGATCACGCTCCTGTGAACGCTTTGAAAAACGGAACAGCCTGTGCAATAAAATAAAATAATATACTGAACCCGAGCCAGACTGCGAATACCATTCCAACGTATTTACCGGTAGTTTGAGATTTGAACATCTTTGCAAACCCAATTCCTATTACGGCATAAAACCATATTGAGAAAATATCCGCTTTACTTAGCAAAAAACCGCCAAATGTAGATTTATCAATATTTATTATTTCGGCGACGCTGACACCGGTGAAAAGCCTGTTCATAGAAAAAGCTAAAATAACCATCACAATAATTTGAATGACCAGTATGTAATATGCCAAGCCGTATGAACTCATCGCAGCTTTATAAGTTCCATCACCTTTAAGTGCAAATTTAATGATTAAATAAAATACACCGGTAACGATAAAGAACATGATAAAGAAAGCGAACGGAATTCCGATAATTGTGCCGATCATTGCAATCATACCTCCGCCTTTAGCCATTCCATCGCGCATAGTTTCCAATTGCTGTTCTTTTTGAGTTTCTGTTAATTGTCCTTTCTGAACAGCTTCATCGAGTTGTTTTTCAATAGCAGCCATTTGCTTTTCTACTATTTGACTTTTAATTGCAGGGTTACTCATCATAATAATGTTGGAGAGGATTGCAAAAATTATTGCAACAATAAGCGGTATGATCCAGTCGGCAGTTTTGGGTGGAAATTCCGACATTTTAGAATATGTTTTTGCCGGCTCTGTAAAAACTCCCACAAGTTTGTCTGTGTGGCTTAATTCCGCTTCTTCTTCAACCGGCGACATTGCCGGAGCTTGGTTTTTTGTTTCGTCCATTTGGAATTGCCCTCCGTTTTGTTGAGTGTTATCTGCAATTTAAGAAATTTTTTTATTAAGAGAACTAAAAATTTTATAATTTTTTTTCTTCGGCTTAAATAAGGATTGATACATTATAGCAAGTAATTTTGCGGAAGATTAATAAATTAATTATTTCAGATGCATACTCTATGATAATTATTTGTAAATTTAACTGGCATTATTCTTTCTTATTTCTTAGGGGCACTGATGAAAACGATTATCGAACCATTTAAAATTAAGTCGATTGAACCAATTAAATTTACTACCAAAGAAGAAAGAGCAAAAATTTTAGAAGATGCCGGCTATAATCCCTTTTTGATTCACTCCGATGATGTGCTGATTGATTTGCTGACAGACAGCGGAACTTCGGCGATGAGTTCAAAGCAATGGGCAGGAATTATGGATGGCGATGAAGCTTATGCCGGCTCAAAAAGTTTTTATCGCTTTGAATCCATGGTTAAAAAAATTACCGGTCACAAATTTATAATTCCAACTCATCAAGGCAGAGCAGCAGAAAAAATTATTTTTTCGATAACTGGAGGACCCGGCAAGTTTTTTCCCAACAATACACACTTCGATACTACAAGAGCCAATATTGAATTTACCGGTGCAGAAGCGGTTGATCTCTTAAACGAAATTGGTAAGCATCCCGAACAGAGAGCGGATTTCAAAGGGAATATGGATGTTGATGCGCTGGAGGATTTTATTAAAAAAGTTGGAAGGGAAAATATTCCATTTGTTATGCTGACAGTTACAAACAATTCCGGCGGCGGTCAGCCTGTATCGATGCAAAATATAAAAGACGTCCGCAAAATTTGCGATAGATACGAACTCCCTTTGTTTTTGGATGCGTGCCGCTTTGCTGAAAATGCATACTTTATTAAAAAAAGAGAAAAAGGTTATGAGAATAAATCGATTCTGGAAATTTGTCAGGAGATGTTCTCTTACAGCGATGGTGCAACAATGAGCGCAAAAAAAGATGCTCTTGTAAATATCGGCGGCTTTCTTTCTTTGAATGACGAAACACTTGCAATGAACTGCAGGAATCTTTTAATTGTTACTGAGGGCTTCCCCACTTACGGCGGATTAGCTGGGCGAGATCTCGAAGCAGTCGCTCAGGGACTGGATGAAGTTTTAGATGAACATTATTTGCAGTATAGAATTAGAAGCATAGAATATCTTGGTGAAAAATTGTTGAACGGCGGTGTTCCGATTATTGAACCTCCCGGCGGGCATGCTGTTTATATTGATGCAAAAAGATTTCTCCCGAATATTAAACCCGAACAATATCCGGGGCAATCAATTGTTTGCGAGCTTTATATTGAAGGAGGAATAAGAGCAGTAGAAATCGGAAGTGTAATGTTCGGGAAAAAAGATAAGAAAACCGGAAAGTTTATTCCTGCAATGATGGAACTTGTACGGCTTGCAATTCCTAGAAGAGTTTATACACAAAGTCATATTGATTATGTTGCTGAGGTGTGCCTGGAAGTCTACAACAACCGCAAGAAATTAAAAGGATATGAAATTATCTACGAAGCTCCAATGCTTCGCCATTTTACTGCAAGATTTAAACCCCTGTAAATTTGTTGAAAAATTGTTTGAGATAAATAAATGAAAATAACTGAATTGTATTCATATAAATCACAAAATCAAATTTGGCGTATTTTAATTTCCAGCAGTGAAAAATTATTAATCGAAACACGCAATATAAATTCCAAAGAAGTCTTCTTTAATTGTTTTCATGTTTTTAATGGACAGAAAATTTTTGGGAACTTACAGTTGGAAGAAAAATTTTGGATTGGAATAGAAGCTTTTTATAACGACATAATACTTTTTCACAAGTTTGCTAAGCCCGATATGCCCGGTCACAAAGAAATAATTGCTTTCGATATAAACTCACAAAATGTTTTATGGAAAAATGACAAATATACTTTTCAGTTCGTACTGAACGACCTTGTATACTGCTATGTTCAAATGTTTGACAGCAGAAAATTCTTTGCACTCGACTTAAAGACAGGCAGCGAAATTGAAAATCTGGACGAAGATTTTAATAGAATAAATGAATTGAAAAAACGCTCCGAAGATGAGTACTCTTATAATGATTATATCTTTCCGTTAAAATTTGACGGGAAAGCAGAAATAGCCGTCAGAAATATAATAGAAGAAAAAATTAAAGATATTGATATTGTCGGTGATGTTGAATATAATGTCTATGGTAATTTACTGCTGACTAGCTTTCATTCAAAAACGAGCGGAGAAAGTTTGATGAATCAGCTCCATGCAATTGAAATTGACAGCGGAAAAGAAATTTTCAGTAAGGTACTTAATTCCAGCTTAAATGCCTTTGTGCCCGATTCTTTTTTTGTCTATAAGAATCTTCTTTTTACGCTTAGAGAAAAGAATGAGTTAATCGTATATAAATTAGGCTGAGAAATAAAAATGGAATTAACAAAAGAAGAAAAGAAAATTCTTCTTCAAGCAGCACGCCAATCAATACAAAGTATTTTTTCCGGTGCGCCTCTCCCAATTACCGATTATAAGAAACACCCCATATTTAAGTTAAAAGCCGGTGCTTTTGTCACTTTGACTAAACACGGCACTCTACGCGGGTGTATTGGCTATATCGTTTCGAATGAAACACTGTTTAAAACAGTTTGCGATGCAGCAATTCAAGCTTCCCAAAGCGATCCGAGATTTTCACCCGTAAGCGAACATGAATTAAAGGATATTGAAATTGAAATTTCTATTCTTTCACCTCCTTTCCCGATGAAAAATTATGATGAAATTGAATTAGGGAAACACGGATTGATACTTGAAGAAAAAGGAAGACGCGGATTACTTCTTCCACAGGTGCCAATTGAACATCATTTAACTAAAGAACAATATCTCGATGCTATCTGTCAAAAAACCGGATTTCCGGCAGGCTATTGGAGGGATAAAAAATTAAATATGACTCTATTTACTGCGGACGTATTTAGTGAGACAGATGTCGAGGAGGTAAAATGGGAACAATAAGAGAGCCCGCCGTTGCGGGAATGTTTTATCCTTTATCCGAAAAAAAACTGCGGGATGAAATTAAAGTCTTGTTTGATTTAACAAAGAGCAAGGACGTATTGAATAATGTTGTAGGAATTGTTTCACCACATGCCGGGTATGTTTATTCCGGTAAAACCGCAGCCTTTGCTTTTAATGCAGTTTCGAATAAAAATTATAACACGATTATTATTATTTCACCCAGCCACAGAGAATATTTCCCGGGAGTTTCAGTCTACGACGGCGATGCTTACAGAACGCCGCTTGGAATTGTTCCGGTAAATAAAGAAATGAGAAGTAAACTTATCGAAGGGAGCAAAATTATTTTTCAAGGCATTCAAGGCCATCGAGCTGAACATGCTGTTGAAGTGCAGCTTCCGTTTCTTCAGATGATTTATAACGATTTTGATTTTCTACCTATAGTAATGGGCGATCAAAGAAAACTTTTTATCGATGAGCTGGTAAATAAATTAGCTGCTGTTATTGATGACAAAACACTTGTTGTTGCCAGCTCCGATCTTTCTCATTTTTATTCCAAAGAAACCGCTTACATGCTCGATTCGATTGTTGAAAAACACATAAATGAATTTAATTATGACGGTTTAGAAACTGATCTTGAATCGGGCAAATGTGAGGCGTGCGGCGGCGGCGCAATTGTGGCTATGATGAAAGCTGCCGATTTGCTTAAGAAGAAAAATTCAAAAGTTTTGTCAAGAAGCGATTCGGGCGATGTCACAGGCGATCATTCTGAAGTGGTGGGGTATTTATCAGCCGCAATTTATTAACCGGCATGAAGAAAAAAAAATTTTATCTTAGTGGCAAAGAATAAAAAAATTGCTGCTGTAATTGGCGCGGGCAAACTTGCGCATTCGTTAGTTCCACAGCTAATTAGAGCCGGGTTAACTGTAAAAATTATCCTTAGCCGAACGAAACAGCATGCCGATAAGCTTGCACGAAAATATTCAATTGAAAACTCCGGAAACGATTTCAAATTGTTAAACGATAATATTGATGTTGTGTTTTTTGCTGTCAATGATTCCGAAATAAAAAATACTGCCCGTAAAATATCCCGCCTTAAAATTTCTTTTAATAAGAAATTATTCATTCATCTTTCTGGTTCAAAGACTATCGAAACATTGCTTCCGATAGAAAAAAAAGGCGGTGTGGCTGCTTCGCTGCATATTATGCAAACTTTTCCTTCTTATGAACCTGTAAACATTAAAAATTGTTACGCTGCAATCGAAACTAAAAATAAAAATGCAAATAACTTTTTATTTGGACTTGCAATTAAGATAGGCTTAAAACCGTTCAGAATAAAATCAAATGAAAAAGTTTATTATCATCTGCTCGGTGTTTATGCGTCCAATTTTATATCGGCAAATTTCTATATTCAGAAATTGTTTGAGAAGTATAAGTTGCTAAATATTTCTCATGCTGATAAATTGATGGTCAAAATTGCCGGACAGACATTGAGAAATATCGAGACTAAAGGGATCGAAAATTCTATTTCCGGTCCGATAATCCGCGGAGATTTGGAAACAATAAAAACACATATTAAGTTCTTGAAAAGAAACAAAATCTTATTATTGCATTATTTAACCTCATCGATGATTCTTCTCGAAGCGGTAAAATCCTTCGAAAATAAAAAAGATAAAAAGTCGACTGAGATAGAAAAGTATCTTCTGAAATCTATTGACAGCTCGTTGTAGACCAATTAATCGTAAATTCTTAAGTTGTATATATGTACTTTAATTTTTTTAGGAAATTTTATGTCAATAATATTAGACGGATCAAATTTAACCGTAGAAAAATTGGTTCGTATTGCTCGGTTTAACGAGAAAGTTGAACTTCATCCCGACGCTTTGCAAAGAATTAAAAAATGCAGAGCAATGCTGGAAGAAAAAATTCAGGCACGTGAAGTGATGTACGGAATTAATACTGGTATAGGAGAATTTTCTGAAATTGTTTTGAGCGATGAGCAGGTAAAAGAGTTTCAAAGATATTTGATTTATAATCATTCAGCAGGAATAGGAGAGCCAGCACCAATTGAATACGTACGCGGTGCAATTGCAGGAAGAATAAATGTTCATGCGCACGGTATGTCTGGCTGTAGACCCGAAATCACTTTAACTTTAGTAGAGATGCTGAACAAAGGTGTTACTCCCGTGGTTTGTCAAAAAGGTTCCGTCGGTGCAAGCGGCGATCTAGCGCCTATGAGTCAGGTAGCGCTTCTTATGTTGGGAGAAGGTGAGGCATTTTATAACGGAGAAAGATTACCCGGGAAAATTGCATTAGAAAAAGCGGGCATAGATGCTCCCGGTTTAAAAGCACGCGATGGGTTATCAATTATTAACGGTTCAAACTTACTTACTGCAATGAGTGCAATTCATCTTTATGATATTAACCGCTGGCTGAAACAATCTGAAATTGCTGCGGCAATGACTTTGGAAGCCTTATATGCAAACTTAAAACCTTATGATTCTATACTTCACGAAGTTAGAGGATTTAAAGGAGCAATAAGAAGTGCAAGAGCAATAATGAAGTGCATAGAAGGGAGCGACCTTCAGACAGGTAAATTGAAAATGAAAGTTCAGGATGCTTACTCAATGCGTTCTTCTCCTCAGGTAATCGGTGCAGCACACGATGCGGTAAGATGGGCAAAAGAACAGGTAGAAATCGAGCTAAATGGTGTTGGTGATAATCCGGTATTTGTCCCGGAAACTAAACAGACATTAACCGGTGCTAACTTTCAAGGTACACCGGTTTCACTGCCGATGGATATGATTGGTGCTGCAGTGACAATGGTTTGTGTGCTTTCGGAAAGAAGGCTCAACCGGCTGCTTAATCCAGCATTAAGCATTGGACTGCCAGCATTCTTAACAAAGGGTGCAGGTATGTTTTCGGGCTTGATGTTGAGTCAATACACCGCCGATTCTCTGATTGCCGAACAAAGAATTTTATCTGTGCCTGCTTCAATTCAATCTATTCCTGCAGCCGCAGATCAAGAAGACTTTGTTTCGATGGGAATGAACACTGCGATTAAGAATGCTCAGATACTTGATAACGCTTACGGAATTCTTGGTATTGAATTTATGGCAGCTGCTCAGGCTCTTGACTTTCGCAATTTTACTCATGGAAACGGCGTCGAAAAAGCGCACCGGATTATTAGAAAATATATTGAACATCTCCACATTGACCGACCTCTTTATCCCGATCATACAAAAATGAAAGAGATTGTGAAGTCCTGTGAAATTTTGGAAGAAGTTGAAAAAACTGTGGGAAGTCTTGAGTGATATAATAAATCTTTAGGAACAAATAATGTTTCCTTGCCCATTGAATTAGCATTATATTTGGTAGGGATTTACCATTGGAATGTTTGCT
>DYLN01000193.1 GCA_020722085.1 Melioribacter roseus | reverse complement strand
AATAAATCTGAAAGAGATTTACTTTTGCAACTTATAAGCGATGCTCAAAATGCTTTTACAGAAAATAATATAATTTTAAAAGAAAAAACTATATTGTATAAGTTTGCGGTAGTTTTATTATTGCTTTCTTTATTATTGTTTATTTTAATTAATATAGGACACTTTTTAATTTAACTAAAAAATATATATGCTGTCTAATAAATATGAGTATCTGTTTGCGGTTTATTTTACAGACCATAAGACAAACGAACCGCAGGCAATAACTACATACCAGCAAAAAATAGCAGAGGCGATTTTAAATAAACAACACAAGCGAATAGTAATTACAGCATCTACGCGCGCAGGAAAGAGCTATATTGTCGCTTTAATAAGCATCTTGTTTGCAATTCAAAATCCTAACAGCAAAATCTACATAATAGCACCTACCTATGACCAAAGCAAAATAATAATGAACTACATTGCAGAGCATCTTGCAGACACACCTTACGTTTCAGAGCAGATAGACCTTGACAGGAGCATATCATTGGAAAGCATTCGAAAGGAAGTGAGCAAGCGAAAAATCACCTTTAAAAATAAATCAACGATTGAAATAAAATCAGCAGAAGGAAGAGGAGAGCGATTATGGGGGTTTGGCGGCGATTTAATTATTGTAGATGAGAGCGAGTTGATTTCAGACGAAGTTTTTGATTTAAAGATTATGCGAATGTTAGGAGACAACCCCCAGAGCATTTTGGTAGAGATAGGCAACCCTGTAAATAAAAATCACTTTTATAAACACTTTCAAAACCCAGAATTTTACAGCTTAAAGATATCTTGGCAGGCTTGCGTAAATGAGGGAAGGCTAACACAGCAATTTATAGACGAGCAGAGAGCAAACCTTTCTGACATTGAATTTAAAATTCTTTATGACGCAGAGTTTGCAGAAGACGAGCAAGACGCATTGTTTAAATATTCCTTCGTTCAAAATGCGAGAGAAAAAGTATTTGATGGCGAATTTGAATATGTTTTAGGGGTTGATATTGCGCGCTTTGGCGTGGATAAATCTGTTGCAACCGTTCTAAAAAAATTTACAAAGATTGGCGGCTATCAAGTAGTGGACATTATTGATTGGAGCAATGAAAACACGATGCTTTCAACAGGCCGAATAATTGACATAATTGAAAGATACAAACCGAAGCGGATAAACATAGATGAGACAGGGCTTGGAGGCGGTGTAGTGGATAGATTGAAAGAGCAAGGTTTTCAAGTGCAAGGAATACAAGCAGGAGCATCGGCGAAAGAAGCAGGGCGGTTTTTAAACATCAAGGCGGAGATGTATTGGCATTTGAGAGATTTACTGGAAAAAGGCTTGTTAGGGTTTGGCGGCGATAAAACTCTAAATCTTGGCGTGCTTGTCAGCCAGATGCTAAAATTTAAATTTAAATTCGGTTCAAATGGAAAAATTCAAATAGAGGACAATCAAACTAAATCACCTGATTTCGCAGACAGTTTGGCACTGGCTTGTTATGAAGGAAAGATAGAGGACGAGTTCTATCAATGCGTTCAAGGAATTTATTAACCTTTTACTTTGTTTTTAAATGATTTACGTTTAAATAATTTATGGATATTCCGTTTCTGTCAAACTGGCTAAATTCAAGCAAAACTATAAATTTATTAAAGCAACAGAATGAAGTGTTGCAAATGGAGGCAAACAGTAACCGAGCAAGATTAGATTTTTTACAAAGACAATCAGCAAGTGTATTTACAGGCGAGAAATATTCGGCGTTAGATAGATTTTTATTGGCAAGAGACAGCGATATTTTGCAACTTTGCTTTGGAGCGATTAAAAGAGAGGTATTTAGAAACGGCATTGTGGTCTCGGCAAAGTTTAATGCAAAGTGTCCTGTTTGTGGAAAGGAATTTGACAGCGACGTTGATGTTTGTGATGTGTGTCACGTAAAGACAGTAAAACCTTCGGAAGCAGAGCGAGGTCTTTGTGAAAATATATTAAAAAAGGCAAACACTAACAATCAAACATTACAGGATGTTTTGGTTGAAATTGAGAATGATTTACAGGTAGATGACAATGCTTATTTATTTTTTGGGAAGGAATATGGATATGATACAGCAACTGGAAAGATTGTAACGAGCGAATTAAAAGAAATTACAAGAATTTCTCCGTTAGTAATGCAACCGATTGTGGATGAGATGGGGCGATTAGGCTATTTACCTTATCAAAAAGACGAGCCAAGGTTTTGTTTGATGCACAGGGATGTCTTACAGTATAATACAGACAGATGTCGTTATTGCGGGAGAGAATTATTGCGGGCAAGATATGTTGAGGGGAAAGGCAGCAAAGCGAATATGGAGGGAAACAGATATTATGCAGACGGGGAGATTTTGCATATAATGAAATACAATCCTTCATTAGTAAAAGGTTATTCTTTATTAAATTCTTTATTCCCAAAAGTTAAAGCATTGGAAAATATGGACAACTTATTACATACAACTTACTTGCTTCAAAAAAATCCAAAAAGTGTTTTGTTTGTGGATACAGCAAACCCAGAGAGCTTTACACAAAGAATAAAAGAAGCAACAGAATTAGTTAAGCAAGATCCAACCATTACACCTTGGATACCTGTTAATAGCGGGAAGACAGGCGTAAGTAATCTGGTCGCAAAGGTAGATATTGCACCCACCCCGAATGAAATGCAACAGTTAGATATGATGCAGGAATTGAGAAGAGAGATTGGGAGCGTGTATGGCGTGTCTCCTATCTTTCAGGGCGATTTATCCCAAGGCGGAGGGTTAAATAATGAAGGTTTAATGATTACTGTTAGCAACAGAGCGATTGCATATGGTCAATCTATTTATAATACAAAAGTCTTTCCGAAGATTTTGAAAGAATTGGGCGTAAATGAATATACAATTTCATTGGCGCCGAATGAAGAGAAGGATGAGACAGCAGAATTAAACAGAGAGCAATTAAAGTTAGACATAGCAGCGCGCGCAAGAGATTTAGGTTTAAGCGTTGTTATAGACAGAAATAAAAACATATCTTACTCTGGCGAAGTAAAACCCAACCCTTCTTTTAGTTTGCCTGGGAGCGAGCAGCAACCCGAACAGATACAACCAGAGCAAACACCACAGCGATTTGAGGGCGAGCCAGAAGCATCTGTAAGGAAAGCATTTGAAATTTTAAAGAAAAACGAGGAGCGCAATGAAATGCTTTTAAAAATAGAATTAAACAAGCGAATTTTAGATTTAATAGACAAAGAAAACGAAATTTTAAAAAAAGAAGGAGTGCAAGAAGCAGATGTTAGTAACACGGCGCAGTTAATTCGCAACACTTTTTTAAGAGGGAAGTATGCAGAACTTAGTAAAACATTGAGCGAAGATATAAAAAGAATAATAAAGGAAGGAATTTTACAGAATGAAAGTGAGGCAGCAATGAAAGAAAAAATATTGAAACTGTCGAAAAAGATAACAGCAAAGCACGCAGATTTGATTGTTAGCAATGATGTTGGAGCAATCAGAAATCTTATTAGAGAGCAGCAATACAAAGAGGTAGACAAAAAGGGCACAGCATTATATAGATGGGAGGGACCATCTGATGCAAGGACAAGCGAATATTGCAAAAGAATTAAAAAAAGGACAATAAGAGGAGTTACTTTAAAAAGGCTAAAAGAGATTATAAAAGAAGAGGCAGACCCAAACATTTATAGAGCAAACAGACCATTTACACCACATATTGGTTGCAGACA
>DYLN01000046.1 GCA_020722085.1 Melioribacter roseus | reverse complement strand
CTAATGCATAATTTAGGTTTATTTTGTTTGTACAAATACGTACCCATTTTCTCAACAACTTTTATTATTTGTTTCGAATTTACAAAGTTGGCTAATAACAATCTTCATTTAGCATTTTCAGAATTGCATCTATGTTTTTTCCCTATCTACTGCAACTTAGTTTGTTAGTTAACTATAAAAAAGGTCTTTTATCTCATCAGTGGGGAACAAACATTTATCTTTTTTACCAAACCATTTATATCTGTTCGCAGCGATTAAGTCGTAAACACGATCTAAAATATTTGAAGGAAATATTTTAAAAAATTGGAACAAGTTATACGGGAAATCCATCTCCGATAATATTTTTATTGCGGCATGGGACTTAAAGTATAATTGTCCTTCTTCGACAAGAACAAATGTATCACTATTAACATTGCTAATCCTTTCCCCTTTTAACTTTTCTTTTGAGAATGAGGAACTCAGCAATGAATAACGAAAGTGCTTTTGCCTGTCGTGCCGGATGACAAAGTTAACCATCGAACTGCATAAATTACAGAAGCCGTCAAAAAGGATTACCGGTTGTTTATCTACTTTATGGTACATTTTTCAAAAAGCTTTCTTTAAAGCAGAGAAAAATTATTCAGTTGGAAGTATGGTCAGTTTTACCATATCGATTTTTGTTTTATCGGATTTAAGAATCAATAAATTGTATTTATTAATTTTTATAGATTCTCCTTTTAGAGGAATTCTTCCTATGTGATAAGTAATAAAACCCCCAATAGTTTCGTAATCTCCTTCCGGTATATTCAACTCATATTCTTCATTAATGAAATCAATTTCCGCTTTACCGTTTAGGATAAACACGTTCTCACCCAATTTTTTAACCGGCTGTTCGTCAACGTCGTATTCATCTCTTATTTCACCGAATAATTCCTCAATAATATCTTCAATTGTTAAAATACCAGCTGTACCGCCGAACTCATCAACAACAACAGCAAACGAAAATCCTTCTTTAACAAACTCATCCAGCATTTCCAGACTTTTTTTAGTTTCGGGTACAAATTTTACATCTCTAACAATAGATTTCAGATCAGGCGGCGACTTAAACATATCGTACGCAAAAACTAATCCTTTTATGTTATCCAGATTCTCCTGGTAAACAGGCATTTTTGAATAATTTGTTTCAACAAACTTATTCAACACTTCGTCAATAGAACTATCGATTTCAACACCTACTATTTCGGTGCGGGGAGTCATTGCTTCGTAGACGCGCTGCTCACGAATGTCTATAATTTTACTAATTACATCCGAATCCGTTTCTTCAATTTCACCGGCTTCAGAACTTTCCTCTATTAAATCGTGAAGATCATTTTTATCAAACAAATGAACAATTTCCGAACCGTCAGCTTTTTCCGACCTCACAATAAATGCTGTGATTGAAGTCGTAATTTTTACAAGTGGATAAAGCAAAAACGAAAGTACGCGAATCGGCAAAGAAGCAATATAAATCATGCTGTCCGGTGATTCTCTTGTCAAATATTTTGGAATTAGTTCACCGAAAATTAAAATCAACGCAGTGGATATTATAAGAATTTCAAAATCGTTTAGGGCAAAATGGTTTACCAAAAAAACGGTAAGTATTGAAGCAAAACCTATATTAACAACATTGTTGGAGATTAATATTGTAGAAAAAAACTTTTGAGGATATTTGACAAAATGCAAAGCATTTTTTGCAGCAAAGTTATTCTTTCTTGCCTTGACTTCTATTTTAATCTTGTTGGATAGAACAAAAGCCATTTCGGCAGAAGAGAAAAACCCGCTTAACAAAATTAATATTATAAGTGCAAAAAGATCGTACGTCATTTTTTATTTGATTAGATAAATTATTACAAAAACGAAAACAGCATACAAAATAAAATTTGCCAGCATGGGAAAATCGGTAAGCAGAACTTCGGAAGCATTTTCACCCTTGTTCTTTTTATAAACCAGGTACATATACCTGAATATTCCGTAAATAACAAATATGGTACTATAAATCAGATATTCAGTGTTAAAAAATTTTATAGTTCTTTCCGATACTGTGTACAGGGCATAACTTAAAACTACCCCGCCGGCGGATATCGCAGCAACTTGATCGATAAAATTAAGCGGGTATTCTTTCAATACCAATCTTTTTTCGTATGCATTTGCGCTGCTTGCTATTTCCACTCTTCTTTTCATTGCAGCCAAAAAAAGAGAAACAAAGAGAGTTGTAATTACCAGCCAGCTTGAAATGTAGACCGAGATCGTCAGCGCTCCGCCTATCACACGAAGCATGAAACCGCCGGCAATAGAAAAAAGATCAATGATAACAATATTTTTCCACGAAACCGAATAAAAAACATTCATAAGAATGTAACCTAACACAATTAGAATAAATTTCCAGTTTAACAACCATAATCCGGCAACCAGAATTACAGACAAAACTACTATTACAAATAACGCAGATTTATGATTAATCCTTCCGCTTGCAATAGGTCGGTTTTTCTTTATCGGATGAAGTTTGTCCTTTTCGACATCTTCCAGATCATTAATTACATAAACTATGCTTGAAGCGATGGAAAAACAAAAAAACGAAATTAGTGCCGTGATTACATCTTCCGGGATAAGAAAATGTTTGGAAAAAACCAGAGGAACTAAGACGAATAAATTTTTAGACCAGTCTAACGGTCTTAGAAGTTGTAAATATGGTTTTAAACTAAAGAACGACAGATTCCTCATAAACTCCAAAATGCTGTTTTAGAACATCAACCATTTCGCCTAATGTAACATAATTTTTTGCTGCTTCTATTAGAACTGGCATCAAATTCTTCCCGTCAGAAGCTGCTCTTCCGATTTTCTCAAGGCTTTCATGAACAAGATTCCCATTTCTAGAATTTCTTAACTCAGCTAATTTCTGCATTTGTTTTTTCTCTACTTCGGGTGAAATTGTAAGAATAGGTATCTCAATTTTTTCGTTTTCCTCTACAAACTCATTAACACCTACGACAAACTTTTCTTTTCTTTCCAGTTCTTTTTGATACTTATAAGCCGATTCTGCAATTTCTTTTTGAAAATATCCCGATTCAATTGCCGGTATCACTCCACCGAGTGCATCAATTTCGTGAAAGATTTTTTCAGCTTCAGCTTCCATTTTATCTGTTAAAGATTCTACAAAATAACTGCCGCCAAGCGGATCTACAGTGTTTATAACACCTGTTTCATAAGCAAGAATCTGCTGGGTTCGAAGGGCAATTTTTACAGCTTTTTCACTTGGCAGTGCAAGCGTTTCATCCATCGAATTGGTATGAAGAGATTGAGTCCCTCCCAGGACTGCCGCCAAAGCCTGATAGGCGGTTCTAATTATGTTGTTTTCGGGCTGCTGGGCAGTTAATGTACATCCAGCAGTTTGCGTATGAAATCTAAGCCACCATGAGCGCGGGTTTTTAGCTCCATATTTCTCTTTCATACGTTTTGCGTAAATTCTTCTTGCCGCTCTATACTTAGCTATCTCCTCAAAAAAATCAAGGTGTGAATTGAAGAAAAATGAAATCCTCGGTGCGAAAGCATCAACATCCATTCCCCGTTCAATGCAAGCTTCGATGTAGGCAAATCCATCGGCAAGGGTATAAGCTAATTCCTGAACTGCTGTTGAGCCAGCTTCGCGGATGTGATACCCGCTTACCGATACTGGATTCCACTGGGGCACTTCATTTGTACAAAATTCTATCATGTCCGTAATAATTCTCATTGAAGGTCGGGGTGGAAAAATATATTCTTTCTGCGCAATATATTCCTTAAGAATATCGTTTTGAAGCGTACCCCTCAATTTGTCAAAGCCAACACCCTGTTTTTGCGCAACAGCGAGGTAAAACGCAAATATCATCGCTGCAGGAGAATTAATTGTCATCGACGTGGATACTTTTTCCAGCGGTATTCCATCAAACAAAGTTTCCATATCAGCAAGGGACGAAACAGCAACACCGCAAATTCCAACTTCACCACGACTTAGTTCCGAATCAGAATCCCAGCCCATTAAAGTAGGCAAATCGAATGCAACAGATAAGCCGGTTTGTCCATGGTTTAATAGATATTTGAACCGCTGGTTTGTATCTTCGGGAGTTCCAAAGCCGGCAAATTGTCTCATTGTCCAGATTCTTCCTCTGTATCCGTTAACATGAATACCCCTTGTAAAAGGATACTCGCCAGGGAAGCCAATTTTGTCCAAATAATTTTTCTCATCCAAGTCATCGGGGAGGTAAACAGGCTTGATCTTCTCACCAGAAACTGTTGTAAATTTCAACCCGAGTTCTTTGCTTTTCTTCAGTTTCTCATTAAACAATTTTTTTGCTTTTTTATATTCTTCTGAAAACATTCTGGCACCTTTTATTTATAACACAATGATAAAATTTATCAAATCAATTATGTCCTTCCAAATCGTTTATCAAATTCTTCTAACGGAATTTTCACTACGATTGGTCTTCCATGGGGACAAACATAAGGCATAGAAGTTGCAAAAAGCTGATCGACAAGTATCCGCATTTCAGTTTCGGTTAATTTGTGACCTGCTTTTACTGCAGCCTTGCACGAAAAGGATTTTGCAAGATTATCAGTTACTTCTAAACCTTTTTTCTGCTGATTTTTTCTGTACTCGCGCAGTATTTCAAGAAGAGTTTCTATCTCTGTCCCTACAATAACATCAGACGGAACGCCAGCTACAGTTATCGAGTTTTTCCCGTGAAATTTAATTTCAAATCCAAGCTTAATTAGATACGGGTTCAATTCTTTAATCAGTTCCATATCTGCCGGATCAACCTTAAGAGTTTGTGCAAAAAGAAGCTGCTGTGAAAAAGGCATATTTGCATTAAACGATTTCAAGGCTTTTTCATAAAGAATTCTCTCGTGAGCAACGTGAGCATCAATTATCATCAATCCGCTTTTTATCTGTGTAATTATGTATTTGTTGTGAAGAAGAACAATGAACGGCGACTCCTGATCTTGATGCTGTTCAATTTCACCAATGTGGTAAACTTCCTTCGGCTCTTTTTCATCGAACGGGGGCTCCACTTTAGTGCCGGGCGCAGTTAATTTTATTTCTTTATTCATTGTTCCAAACAGCCGGTCTATATCATCATCGGAAAAGAATGCAGATTTATTTTTCTGGCTTCCGTTAATATTAAAAATCGGGCGGTCGGACATATCGTTTTTATCAGATTTACGAAAATCAATGAACCGCAGTCTTTCGGCAGACGAGTCAGCATCATCATCTCTAAAACTTATTGAAGGCACGAGATCGTAACTGCCGATACCCTTTTTTACAACGGCTTGAACAAAAGTATAAATTTCTTTTTCGTCATCGAATTTTACTTCGAGTTTGGATGGGTGAACATTTACATCAACTTTTTTAGGATCAATTTTCATAAAAAGAACAAAAAAAGGGTAGTCCCCTTTTTCCATAATATTTTCAAAAGAAGTGAAAACAGCATGATTAACAACTTTGCTGAGAACATACCTCTTATTCAAATAAAAATATTGCTCGCCGCGGTTTTTCCGAAGATATGCCGGCTTGCCAATGTAACCGTAAAGACTTATATAATCCGTCAATTCTTTTACTTCGAATACAAGGTCCAAAATATTTTCGGCAAAAACAGATTTTAACCTTTCCTCAAGAGTGTCAGCCGGATAATCAAACAACAATTCGTCATCGTTGTAAAATTTAAAATTAATTTCAGGATAACTCAGAGCAATGCGTTTAAATGTTTCAATAATGTGTTTCAGTTCAGTCGAATTGCTTTTCAGAAAATTTCTTCTGGCGGGAGTATTAAAAAATAAATTCTTGACTGCAACCGATGTCCCTTTGGGAAAAGAACCTTTTTCAGAAAAAATTTTCCCTGACTCATCAATTCTTATCAAAGTTCCAATTTCATCGGCTTTTCTTTCGGTCTTCAATTCGAATACACTAACCGAAGCAATAGAGCTTAAAGCTTCCCCTCTAAATCCCAAAGTTTTAATTGCTTCCAAATCTTCAATAGAAGATATCTTGCTAGTAGCATGTCTTTGAATGGATAACAAGGCATCTTCTTCAGACATGCCATCGCCGTCATCGGAAACCTGCATGAGGGTTTTGCCTGCTCCTTTTACATAAACATCTATAGAACGTGCGCCGGCATCTACTGAATTTTCTAATAATTCCTTTATCACAGATTCCGGGCGATTAACCACTTCTCCCGCTGCAATTTTATTTGCCAGATTTTCCGGTAATATTTTGATTTTATGCACTTTAACCAAACTTTTAATTCTTTACAAAGATACTAACATTTTCGAATTAATTCTTAATGTAGGTAAGCAGGGTGAAATCCCAGTATTCTACGGCTTCTGTTAGGAACCAATGGAGAGAATTTATTTCGGGGAAAAATTTGTCACCTTTTGAATTGAATTTCATACGGGATAAAATGATTTTATCTGCTTTAGAAATTGCTTCATTAAAAATTTGACTGCCGCCGATGATAAATACTTTTTCAAATCCTTTTGTTTCACAAAAATTGAAAGCCTCTTCAAGCGAAGGGAAAGTAATTATATCCTTATTAAATTCTTCTTTTGATGTGATAACAATATTTGTTCTTCCGGACAAAGGTTTTCCAATTGCATGGTAAGTTTTTCTGCCCATTATTACAGGGTAACCAACCGTTGTATTCTTAAAATGATTTAACTCTTCTAGGGAGTGCCAGGGGATTTTATCTTTGCTCCCTATTACGTTGTTCTGTGAAACTGCCGCTATTATGATTTTTTCCAAAGTATAACCAAATTATTATTTCATCACAACAACAATATAAGAAGATTTACCGGCTTCAATATTTGCCATAATTGTAGTATCCTTATAGCCGGTTAATTTTAATAAGACCTGATAGTTGCCGGGAATCAAATCGGTTAAACTATCCGGAGTAATTTTTCCGGTTGCTATGCCCTCTAAGTAAATATATGCTCCCGCTGGATTTGAAGCGATATAAATTGTCCCCGTATTTTCTTTAGCCGGAAACTCAATTATTCCTTCCCTGCATGAAAAGAAAACCGACCAAAATAAACATACAGTAAAAATAAACAACCGCAGCATAGCAAATTTCTCGTGATACTTCATTAGAAAAATAAAAATTTTTTGTTCTTAGGCAATCCAAAATTTTAGGCAGGTGCGAAAGATCAGTTTGGTGTATTAGTTGCGTTGTTTATCAAAAATTGCAGCTGTAAAATTTACACCTACTGCCACGGTGCTTTCATATTAATTTTTTTTAGTTTGTTTTCAAATTCGACCCGTTCAAGGTTTTGTTTAAAGGTTCCGTCGTCTTTCCTTTTAAGCCAGTTGAATCCTTCTGCGGTCTTAATTGCAGCATCAACATTATTATTTGCAATTAACTCAAGCAGTGACAATTCCAATTTAGAAAACATAAGAGAATTCAGTACATAATCTTCAAATGCTTCCCACGTTAATGGGACCCATTTCTTAACAATCTTTTCTCCGATTATCCTAGCATATTGGCGGATTTCAAGTTGTGCATGCGGTTCCATACGCAAAGAGAGAAAATGGAGAAGATTATGGAGATCAATTTTCCAGTATGCTTCGGTATAGGTAGAAAGCAAAAGATCTTTTCTAGCCTGTTCTCTTGCTATTCCTGCTTCAATTCTTCGATTATAGATTTCTCTAGTCATGTTCTGGAGCTTTAATTCCTCATCGGAAAATTCTTTACCGAGCGAAGAATCGATATAACCTTCACTGCCCTGTTTATTTGACTTTGACTGCAAACGCCATTCATCGGGTTTGGTAGTTTGTGTAGCATCAATTGCAAGAGAATATCTTGTTGAGTACTCATTAACATTTGCAGTTCTATGTCTAATCCATTGACGCCAGCAGTCCATAGGCACACGCAGGTGAAATTTTATTTCGCACATTTCAAAGGGTGTAGTGTGACGATGTCTCATCAAATATCTAATTAAACCACGGTCTTCGTTTACTTTTTTTGTACCCTTGCCATAGGAAACCCGGGCAGCTTGGACAACAGATTGATCGGATCCCATATAATCAACGACCCTAACAAATCCGTCGTCAAGCACTTTAAAAGGAACACCTAAGATCTCATCGAGTTCGCTGACGTGCACCGGTTCTAATTTTTCAAATGATCTATCTTCCATAATTTTTCTATTTTTTTTTCTTCTTTGACAATAAATCAAATGCCTCGATCAATTTTCTTTTTGTCTCAAGAAGGTCCTGAGAAATTATTTTCACCCTTCCAATTGCAGGCATAAAATTAGTATCGCCGTTCCAGCGCGGAACTACATGGAAGTGAATATGCTCTTCAATGCCTGCACCAGCGGCTTTTCCCAGATTTAGTCCAACATTAAATCCTTGAGGCTTCAAACTCTTAGTCAACGCTTTCAATGATAATTTCACTTCATTCGTAATCTCAATCATTTCGTCGTCAGTCAGAAAAGAAAAATCGGACAGGTGTCTGTTAGGAATAATCATCAAATGTCCGCTGTTGTATGGATACAAATTCAGCATTATATAAGACATTTTCCCTTTGTAAACGACGAGAGAATTTTTGCTTTTCAGATTCTCTTTTGAGGCATCGCAAAAAATACATTTAGAAGATTTCTTTTTTTTCTTAAAAGAATCTATGTATGCAGACCGCCACGGCGACCAGAGTTTTTCCATAATTTTTAAACTGCAAATTCGCTAATAATTTTTTTATTCTTCTTCTTCCTTAGACTTATTGTATTCTTCAATAATTTTAGCTTCAATGTCTTTGCTTACCTCTTCATAATGCGAAAATTGACGTGTATGCATTCCTCTGCCCGAAGTTAAACTTCTTAGTTGAGTAGAATATTTGTACAGCTCCGCAAGCGGCACTTTAGCTTTTATTATCTGAAAAGACCCATCTGAATCCATTCCCAATATTTTTCCTCTTCTGCTGGAAATATCGCCCATTACATCACCCATAAATTCTTCAGGTATTTTTACTGTAAGATCATAGATAGGTTCAAGAATAACAGGCTTAGCATCTAGAAAACCTTTTTTAAATGCCTGCGAAGCGGCAATTTTAAATGAGACTTCATCGGAATCAACTGTATGGTATGTTCCGTCGAACAACGTCACTCTAATATCGACAACTTTACTGCCGGTTAATATTCCTTTTTCCATAACTTCCTTTAATCCTTTTTCTACGGCAGGAATGAACCTTCCCGGAACAACACCACCTACAATAGCATCGACAAATTCGAAACCGCTGCCGCGCGGAAGCGGTTCTAATTTTAAATGAACATGTCCATATTGTCCCCTGCCGCCGGATTGCTTTTTATGTTTATATTCAGCATCCTGGCAAACACCTTTGATTGTTTCTCTGTAAGGAATTCTCGGTTCGACAAGATCTACCTCAACGTTGTATCTGTCTTTCAAAAGTTTAGTTGCTAATGATAACTGTAATTCTCCCTGCCCTGAAATAATAGTTTGCTTTAATTCGGGATCATACTTTACGTCGAGTGTAGGGTCTTCTTCATGTACAGTATGGAGTCCGGAAGAAACTTTGTCCTCATCTCCTTTTGCTTTTGGTTTAATTGCAGAGCGTATAATAGCATCAGGAAATTCTATAGCGGGTAATACAACAGTTAAATTTTTTGAAGTGAGAGTGTCTCCTGTGTGGCTGTCTTTTAGTTTTACGACAGCACCTATATCACCTGCAGAAAGTTTTGGAACTTCTTTTCTGTTTTTCCCGTTCAAGATGAACAATTGTCCTACTCTTTCAACTTTGTTACGATGTGTATTTATAAGATCTATGCCAGGTTGTATCGAACCGGAATATACCTTAAATATGGAAAGTTCTCCAACATGCTGCTCAGACAATGATTTAAAAATAAGCAGAGCAGGTTCACCATTAGGATCGCATTTCAGCTCTACTTTTTGATCGGAATCTTTGAAGGTGGCTTCAACAGGTTTTTTATCTGTTGGAGCCGGAAAATATTTGGAAACAAAATCTAAAAAGGTGTTCATTCCCACAGATTTAGATGCCGAGAAAGCAAATACTGGAACCAATGAGCGCTTTATTATTGCAGACTTCAGTCCTTGAACCATCTGTTCTTCAGTTAATGTTCCTTCCTCAAAAAACTTGTTCATTAATTCTTCGTCTGATTCGGCAACTTTTTCAATCAATTCCTCCCTTAATTTTTCCGCATGTTCTTTTGCATCCGCTGGTAAATCGGATTCACTTACTTTTTTGGACCCAGTTTCACCATAAGTAATCAGTTTCATTTTTATCAGATCAATAATAGAATCAAAATTAATTCCTTCTTTGTAAGGGAACGACACAATTACAGCATCAGTACTTAACCTTTCTTTGACCGAATCAAAAGTTTTAAAAAACGCCGAATGCTCGTTATCTATTTTATTAATAATTATGGCAGAAGGTAGTTCATATTTTTTAACATAATCCCATGTCACTTCTGTACCTACCTCAATTCCTTCTGCGCTTTTGATTACAGAAACAGCCAAATCGGCAACATGAAGACTTGCAATTACCTGCCCAATAAAATCCGGGAAGCCGGGAGTATCAAGTATATTAATTTTTGTATTATTCCACTCAAGATGTAGCGGGGAAGAGGAAATCGAAATTTGTCTTTCAATTTCATTTTGATTGTAATCGGAAGTCGTATTTCCTTCTTCAATCTTACCTATTCTGTTGATTTCTCCAGCGGCAAACAACAAGTTTTCAGATATAACAGTTTTACCGCTGCCGCCATGACCAATCAGGGCAAAGTTACGAATATTCTCCGGGTTAAATTCTTTCAAAGTATTTTCTCCTTACAAAGTGAACAACAACTGAACTGTTATTTTTTATACTCCTGCCAAAAAGCCGATATTCCTTTTATTAATGCTCTCAGATTTTTTATAAGGTCCTTGGCAGGGTTATTATCTCGAAACTTCTTAAACGATGTGATGTCGGTAACTTTATTTTTAAGATTTTGAATTGAATTGTCTATTTCTTCCCAGTAATCTTCAATTTCCGTTACTATTTTATTCACCCTTCCAGTTGTTTCGGCGAGGTTTTCCAAAACTGGAAGGGTGTTATCCACAATGGTGTGAATATCTCTCTGTATTTCTTCAACTTTAACAACGATTTTCTTGAGATATAAAATTAAATATATGCATAATACCGCTGCACATATCAACAGAACGATTAAGAAAACATCTACTATATTCATTTTTTAAGAGGTTTTTTCTGTTTTGTAAGCATCAATTCCGGCTTTTACTGCAGCCTTTAATTTATCGCTTTCTTTTTCAATTCTTGCTTTGCCGGTTTCAATTGCCGAACCGGCTTTTTCCTTTGCGTCGCCCAAAATTTTTTCTGCTTCACTCAAAAGTGCATCAACTTTTACCTTCGCATCGGCAACTAATTTTTCAGATTTCTTTTTGCCTTCGTTAATCAACTGAGAAGCTTTCTCTTTAGCTTGAGAAATATATTCTTCGGCATCATCTAGAAAATCTTTACCTTTCAAGCGTATGTCGCCTCTTAATTCTTTCCCGGATTTGGGAGCGAATAAAAGTCCTAATAAGGCGCCTACGGCTGCTCCTGTAAGAAAGCCTATTACAATACCTTTTCCGATTCCATTTTCGTTTGCCATAACATACCTCCTTATATTTTTTATTTTTTACAAAATACTAACACATGCTGCTAAAATCAAGGATATGCAGGTCAATCTCATTTTTCGCAATATTCAGATCATATTCTTTACAATTTCAGCAGCAAATTCAGAGCATTTAACTTCAGTGGCTCCTTTTAACTGCCTTGCAAAATCATAAGTAACGACTTTAGATTTAATTGTCTTCTGCATAGCTTTTTCAACGAGTCTTGCCGCTTTTTTCCATCCCAAATATTCAAGCATCATGACTCCGGAAAGAATTATGGAACCCGGGTTTACTTTGTCCAAACCTGCATATTTAGGAGCTGTACCGTGTGTAGCTTCAAAAACAGCAATGTGATAACTCATATTTGCGCCGGGTGCAATTCCCAAACCACCCACCTGAGCTGCGCATGCATCCGAAAGATAATCTCCGTTTAAATTTGGGGTTGCCACGACTTCATATTCCGAAGGTCTCAATAATACCTGCTGAAACATACTATCGGCAATTCTATCTTTAATTAAAATCTTACTGTCGGGAAGCACGCCGTTAAGGTTTTTGTACAGATCATCTTCAGTAACTATCAAATCAGAAAAATATTTTTGTGCTGTTTCATATCCCCATTCTTTAAAAGACCCCTCGGTGAACTTCATGATGTTACCTTTATGCACAAGAGTAACACTTCTTCTTTTGTTGGCTATCGCATATTCTATTGCTTTTTTCACAAGTCTTTCTGTTCCAAATTTACTAATCGGTTTGATGCCGATGCCTGAATCCGGTCTGATATTTTTACCAAAATTTTGATTAATGTAATTGATGAGATTACTCGCTTCGTTGGTGCCGGATTTAAATTCAATTCCGGCATAAACATCTTCAGTATTTTCTCTGAATATAACAACGTTTAGATCCTGCGGTCTTTTCACAGGACTAGGAGTACCTTTGTAATATTTTACTGGTCGAACACAAGCAAACAAATCGAGTTTCTGACGCAAAGCCACATTTAAACTTCTGATACCACCGCCTATTGGAGTAGTAAGCGGTCCTTTAATAGCCACAACGTATTCACGTATCGCATCAACAGTTTCATCAGGAAGCCATTGGTCGCTGCCATAAATATTGACAGCTTTTTGTCCAGCATAAACTTCCATCCACGCAATTTTCTTTTTACCGCCAAAAGCTTTTTGTACAGCAGCATCAAAAACCAATTTGGATGCACGCCAGATATCTGGTCCTATACCATCGCCTTCAATAAAGGGAATTATAGGGTTATTGGGAACTGACAACCTATCGTTTTTAATTGTAATTTTTTCCCCATCACCGGGCACAATTATTTTTTTGTAATTAGGCATTAGTTTCTCCGTTAGTTTATTTATTCATACTCGTAAGATGTTAAATAGAGAATTTCATAGAAAAAATTTCAAATGGAAAATTAACTAAAACAAACCAATCTAAAAAATAATTTGAGGATGTAATAAAAAGACGTACTGTCGATTAAATTTATTCAACGCAGTAAGAAAAAATTACTTTGACAATATTTCCTTCAGGGCAGCGTAAATTTTAGACAGAGGTAAACCTACTACGTTGTTATAGCAGCCGTTAATTTTTTTTATAAAAACTGCACCGTAATCGTCCTGAATACCATAAGCACCGGCTTTATCGAGTGGACTTCCGGTTTTAACATAATCTTCAATTTCTTTTTCCGATAGATCACGAAAAGTTACCTGAGTCCTTTCATAACCGGAAATTTTTTCCCCGTTGCTTTTATTAAAAACTACAAAGCCGGTATAAACTGCGTGTGTTCGTCCGCTTAATTTTTCTAAGAACTTAAATGCTTCTTTTTCACTGCGAGGTTTACCGATAATTTTTTTATCAATTACTACAATTGTATCTGCTGTTATAATAATTCCATCCTTTATTTTGTGTGAGGCAACGTTCATTTTTTCATTGGCAATTCTTTTGACAGTACGAACCGGATGTTCTCCATCCTGAAATTCTTCATCGATGTCAACAGAGAGGGTTTTGAACTTTAGACCAAGCTGCTTTAGAAGTTTTTTTCTTCTCGGTGATTTGCTGGCTAAATAAATTACACTTTTGCTCTTTATCATTTAATAGAAAGAAAATTAGTGCGGGTAAAATTAAGGTAAGTTCAATTAAAGAAAAAATTACTTAAATAGAGCTTTAATACTTCCCCATGTTCTTCTTACATCAGAAAGACCGCTATGAGTAACTGAAATCGGCTGTGTATAGCTAAACTCACCGTCGTTATCAACTATTTTGATTCTGTAAATATAAACTGCATCAGCATCTTTGTAGGCAGACTCATCAATATATTCATAACTTTTGTTTGCATTGGGATAAACAGTAGCAATCTCGATGTAATTTCCTTTTACTGTGCTTCTTTCAACAACATAATATTTAAGATTGGTCTCACTTGATGCATGCCAGGTAAGAACAACATTGCCATTTTCGCTTTTTGCGTTAAAACTTGTAATCTCCGCTCCTCCGTAGATATAACCAGCAGCGGCAGCAAGAAATATTACCACTTTAAATACGTTTCGGATAATCATATATATAAATTATCTTAAATAGATAAAATTGTCAAGTATTTATTTCAACATAATTCTGTCATGTAAACCGGGTCAAACTTTCTTATACTTTGTCCAATCTCCAAATTTAAATTTAATAAAAATGACACCTGCATAAAGAACAACATAAAACGGAAGTGCTGACCATGCGCCTATCAAACCAAAACCAAAAGTCACCCCTAAAAAATAAGAAATCGGGACGAAAATAAACCAGTTAACAATCACCTCGGACATCATTACAAAAAAAGTTTTTCCTGCTGCTTGAAGTCCGTTTGCTAACACAACTCCAACGGAATAAAAAATCTGCCCGAAGCCGGCAATCCGAAGTGCCGGTACGGCTGCCTCGATAACTTTATCATCATTAGTAATTAGAATTAATACAAGCCGGGGGACTAAAGTAAAAATCAATCCGATAAAAAGAGTATAAATTGTAGCGAGTTTGCTTGTTTCAAATCCCAGGTGTTTAGCCTGCGGTATATTCCCTTTTCCCAGACTGTTACCGACCAGAGTTTGAACTGCTATTCCAAATCCAAAACAAGGCATTAAAGAAATCAACAATGCGGAAAATACAACGTTGCTTGCTGCCTGAGCTGTTGTACTAATAAAACCAGTAATTGCTATAAAACTTAAAAAGCCGACTAAAATAAATATATTTTGAAGCGATACGGGAGTAGAAATATTTATAATTGATTTGGCTATATTTTTAATGAACCTGAAATTATGGAACATCAAATACTTTTTTCTGTAACTCGGCAGCAAAGAAACGGTGAGATAAAAAAGCCAATCAAATATAGTAGCAAAAGTTGAACCGACCCCCGCTCCGGCTAATCCCATCCCTTTAATACCAAAAGCACCGTAAATAAAAATGTAATTAAAAATTACATTCAGAAAATTCGCCAACACACCAGAGTACATAAATATTTTAGTTTTTCCGATGCCAAAATAAAACCCCCTGTATGAAACCGTCATCAGAAAAAAAGGAATTCCCATAAACCTGTAATGAAGATATTCGCCGGCAAAAAAACCTACTTTTTGATCTACGGCAAAAAAATCAGCTATGTCGTATGAGAAGAATACTACAATTAAGGAAACAATTGCACCAATAAATAGAGATAAAACTAGGGAAGTATTTAACACATCACCGATGCCAGTAAAGTTTTTTTCGCCGTATCTTCTGGCAATTAACACATGTGTACCAGTTGCAAGAGACGAAAATAAACTTACTACAGCCCACGTAGCTAAAACTCCCAATCCCATTGCAGCAAGATAATACTTAGCATTTGGAAGGCGACCAACCATAGCTGCATCAACTAATGAGACAACCATTTGGGTTGAAAGACCGGCAATTGCAGGCAGAGCTAATTTTAAAATGTAATTATACTCAGATCTATAAGAAATGAATTTCATGACGCACAAAAATATTTAATAAATCGTTGTAGTAAAAACAAAAATTAATTTTTTGAATAAAATTTGCTATTTTGCATTGTACTTCCTTGTCAAATTGAGAGACGGCATAATGAGCAGACAGGAAGAAATAAAATATCTACTCCACTCTTTAGGAATTAAACATTCTTTAATCGCTGAGAAACTCGGCATGAAAGTGCAGATGCTGAATTACATGCTGGATGAAAGTCCTCAGTTTGACGACGATCTCTATAAAAAAATAAAAGAAATTATTAACAATTATCAATTCGAGCTAAATTTATTTGAAGAACCCGATCAAAATTTAGATTTGTTTTCCGATGATAAATTGAATCTGGGAATTGGCGAAAGAATTAGAATTTTTGCTAAAAGAAAATACGGCACTCTAAAAAAATTAGCCGAAGCAATGAAAATATCACCGCAGCAGCTTCAGCAGTATACCAGCGGCAAACGCGAACCGGGTTCTAAAATTCTTACCAGGTTATTGAGATTGGGCTGCGACATAAACTGGCTGCTAGGCGGGCAGGAATCAATAGAATCTTACAAAATCTACAAATTAGAAAACGAACTGCGGAAACTGCAAAACAGTTTCTCACAGATTTCTTCTATTGTACAGAAGAGCGACGGCATACATTAACACAAGTTATTTAACAGACTCTTATTTTAACTAACAGAACTGCTGTCAAGCGGTATTGTAAAACTAAATTTACTTCCGTGATTTGGAATGCTTTCAACAAAAATCTCACCGCCGTTTTTTTCAACAAATTCTTTACATAATACCAAACCAAGTCCGGAACCTTTTTCTCCTTCCGTACCTAACGAAGAAGCACGTTTGTCAATCTTAAATAACTGCTGTACCTGTTCCGCGTTCATCCCGACTCCGGTATCAAGAATACTGATATGAGCAAACCGATTTTTGTCTTCTAAATCAATTATAACATTGCCGCTGCTTCTAGTAAATTTAATTGCGTTTGAAATTAAGTTTCTTACCACCGTGTTGGTCATCTCTTTATCCGCAAAAACTTTGACGTCCTTGTTATTCGTAAACAATAAATTTATTCTTTTTTTTTCGGCAACCAGCTTAAATAGTTTTATGTTATTGTCTATAACTTCAGAAATAGAAAAACATTCCGGGGAATAATCTATTCCATTAAGTTGTACTTTAGCCCAAGTCAATAAATTCTCCAATAAATCGAGTATCGATTTCCCGAGACTATGAATTGTTGTGACGAACGATTTTATATCGTCCTGCTCTATTTGTTCTTCGCTGTTTAAGATTTCTGCATAGCCAAGCAAAGCACTAAAAGGGCTCCTCAAATCATGTGCAATTATTGAAAAGAACCTGTCCTTCGACGCATTTAATTCTCTCAATTTTTGTTCGGATTCTTTTAACTTTTCTTCCGCCTGCTTTCTCAGCGTAATATCATCGGCAACACCGACTACCCCGCTTACTTTACCATTTTCATCTATAAAGGGTACTTTGCTTACCAAAAACCATTTCTTCCCTTCGCGGGTATCAACTAATTCCTCGATTCCTAAAATCGGCTCACCATTGGCTATAACACTTTTATCTTCAGCATCCATTTTTTCAGCAATTTCCTGCGGGAAAAAATCATAGACGGTTTTATTAATAAGCTCATTTTCCATCAATGTAGTTTTATTGGAAAAAGCATTATTAACATGGATATATTTATTATTCTTATCTTTTACAAATATCATAGTGGGCACGTTGTTGATTATTGTACGCAATTTACTTTCACTTTCTCTTAAAGTTTTTTCTGCAGCTTCACGTTTTTTTGTGCCATTCATTAAAAGGAAATACGAGATTACGAGAACTACGAGATTAATTATAACGAGTATAATAAATGTTGCTGTAGCTTTTCGGGAGGAAGAATTTAAAGAATCAAGTCTTTCTATTAACCGTGTTTCTCCGACTTTGTTTAAGGAATCAATGTGGTGTTTGATTTCCAGCAGCGCATTTTCCTTTTCTAATTGAGAACGTGCCAGGTAATCTTTCATCCGACTCCTCTTAAAACCATTGATGTCGTTCTGCGATTTAAGAATGTATAATTTAATCGCATCCTCCAAAGAGTCCAAAATATTTTTGTGATCTTTATCTGCAACATAAAGCGACTTAAAATAGTCGATGTCATCTAGAATTGAATCTATTGTTGCTTCATATAATCGTAAAAAATTTTTTTTGCCGTTTTCAAAAAAAGCATTTTGCAAAACTTCGGCATGATCAATCAACAACCGAAAATGATCTATTTTAGCCGACTTATAATAAGAATGAGAAACCAGATTATTGTTTTCTACCAGTTCAAGGTTTGTCAAATAAACCCAGAAACTGATACTAATTACTACAATGAATGAAAGTGCAAATGCAATTGTAATTTTATTTTTGAATCCAAGACTCATCTATTATCTATGACCTCCGTTAATCCACAAAAAAATTATATATGTGGGGCGGGAAAACCCCGTCTTCGGAATAGCTGCTCATTCTTCCATAAAAATGGGATACTGGCTTTGCTGATTATTCTGAAATACAAGAGAAAATGTTGTCCCCTTTCCTTTTTTACTTTCAACTGCAATTTCTATTTTATTTATCTCACAATATTTTTTTACGAGTGCAAGTCCCAAACCCGTACCTTCAAATTTTCTCGTGTAACCTTGTTCCTCCTGCGAAAAAGGTTCAAATAATTTTTGCAGATATTCTTCGGACATACCTATGCCGGTATCTGTAATTTGTACTAGCACATTTTTATCGTCGTTCCGATCCACTGAAACTGTAACACTGCCTTTCGGAGTATATTTAATCGCATTATCAATTAAGTTACTAAAAATCTGTTTTGTACTGTATTCATCTGCATATACTCTTGTACATTTAATTTTTTGAAGAAGAGAAAACTCCAAATTCTTTGATTCTGCCTGAGACTTAAAATCAGAGTAAAGTTCTAACAAAACATCATTATGAAGATCAAACTCTTTAGGTGAATATTGATACATTCCCGTTTGCAACTCGGACATATTCAATATTAGATCTATCGTTCTAATTATTCTTTTACCTGCAGAGTCAAAAACACTAAATGTGGCAAGAGTATCTTCATCAATCAAGCCTTTAATTTCATTTTTCAAAAAATTGCCAAAGCTTAAAATCACGTTCAAAGGAGTTCTGATTTCGTGCGACATCTGTGCAAGAAATTCGGACTTTAGTTTATCTGTTTGTTCCGCTTTTTCTTTTGCAGCGATTAATTCATGCTCGAATAGCTTTATCTTTGTTATATCCGTTATCGTGCCGACATATCCTTTAACTTGGTTGTTGGAATCTAACTCCGGAATTGCCTGTCCCATAACCCAGATAACTTTATTGCCGGCGGTAAGAAATCTGTACTCAACATTTGATTGTCTTTTATTTTTTAACGCATCTTCCCATTCTTTTGCTATTTTCTCTCTATCATCGGGGTGAACAGCTTTCAGCCAGCCGTCACCAAGCGCTGCTTCGAAAGACAATCCGGATAGCTGCGACCACTTTGGATTAACATAAGTCGTATACCCGTCGGCTCTTGTTCTAAATATTCCGACAGGAGAGCTTTGTGCAAGCGTATAAAACAGCAGTTCACTTTCGCGTATTTTTTCTTCTGCAATTTTACGTTCCGTAATATCTATATTGATTCCTTTCAGTTTAGTAAGAGTATCTCCTTCAAAAACAGGAACCATTTTATTTAGTATCCATTTATAATTTCCGTCGGGAAAGGTTATTCGCAGCTCAAATTCCTGAGGTTCTCTGTTGTCTAAAATTTTTTTATATGCTTCGTCAATTAAATGAATATCATCGTGGTGAACTCTGCTAATGAAATATTCGTACGTTGGGACAATTTCGAACGGTTTTAATCCATAAATTGCATAACAATTTTCCGACCAAACGGCTTTTTTGTTTATTACATCAAATTCCCAGTCACCCATCTTAGCAATTGTTTGAGCTTCTTTTAATGAAGCCTCGCGCTCTTTTCTTTCCCGTTCTGCTTTTTTTTGAGATGTAATATCCGTTGCAACACCAATCAACGCAATTGGTTTATTATCAGAATCTTTAACAATCGATGTTGAAATGTAAACCGGAAATTCCGAGCCATCTTTTCTTTTATTTATAATTTCACCTTTCCACCCGCCTTTAAGAGTGTGTTCTAATATTTCCTTTTGGATTCCTTTTGATTCAAGTGTATCCGGTTGTAAAACCGATACATGTTTACCTATCAATTCATATTCTTCATAACCGTAAGTCTTAAGGAAAGAATCATTCACATAAAGTATTATATTATTAACATCCGTAATTGAAACACACTCGCTTATACTTTCGAGGGAACGAGCAAGCATTTTTATTTTTTCTTCGAATTTTTTGCGGTCGGTTAGGTCCATCATTGCACCCAACATTCTTACCGCTTTTCCCGAGGCATCTCTCAAAATGTATCCTCTGTCCAAAAAATATCCGTAAGAACCGTCCGCTAATTTGCAGCGAAACTCATCACTCCAGCTGTCGGAGTTACTGTTTACTTCTTCAAGAAAACCTTTTGCTACTCTCTCTCTATCTTCGGGGTGAATTATCGACAACCAATTTTCATAAGTTGGTTTAGTCTCCTCAGGGTTAAAACCAAATAACTTATAAAATGTATCGTTCCACCATGCTTCATTAGCTTCTATATTCCAATCCCAAATAGCATCGTTTGTAGCTTTTGTAATGAGCTTAAATCTTTCATTACTTTTTTTGACGGCAATTTCTGCTTTTCTTAGTTCGGTTACTTCGAATAATGTACCGTGAATAATCTGTTCATTATTCTCGGTGTTTTTTATTATCCCGACATTTTCTATAACATTGATTATCTCGCCGCTTTTCTTCTTCAGTTTCAGCTCAAAATTCTTTACTTCGTCGGATACTTTCAGCACTTGAATAAACTTTTCTCTTTCTTCGGGTGAAGTATAAAATTCTTTTGCATTATATTTTTTCATTTCGGCAGGCGATTCGTAACCAAGCATATCTGCATATGCCTGATTAACCTCGAGCAATGTACCGTCCATTTTTGAGCTGAATACTGCAGCGAGACTCTTTTCAAACAACAATCTGTATTTTGCTTCGCTTTCACGAAGGGCTTTTTCAGCTTCGATACGGGATTGTCTTTCTTTTTTTTCTTGTAAAGCCCGGCTAATTGCCGGCAGAATTTTTTCAGGATAACTTTTTAAGATATAGTCCGTTGCGCCAAGCTTTAAAGTAGTAACAGCTACATCCTCCCCCACAGTACCAGAAATAAAAATAAACGGAACGTCCGGGCATACTGTTTGTGAAATTGTTAAAGCAGTAACGCCGTCAAATGCAGGTAACTTAAAATCGGAAATTATAACGTCGGGTTTAAATTCTTTCAGCGCTTGTTTGAAAGAGGCTTCATCATTGACATATTTTAGATGACAGTTAAAAGGAGCATCTTTTAAGTGACGAATAAAAATCTCCACATCGTACGGATTATCTTCCAAATAAAGTATTTTTACTTTCATATTCTCACAACCTATCACGGTTTTGTAAAAGCATTTTCAAGAAGGTCTTTTATTCAATATCAGCCAATAATAACCAAGCTTTGAGATTTCGCTTATAAAAGAATTAAAATCAACCGGTTTTACAATGAAACTGTTAACTCCTAGCTTATAACTTGCTATTAAATCGCTTTCCTCGCGTGAAGACGTTAGAACTACAACCGGTATAATTTTGGTCCGTTCATCGGATTTAATCTTTTTTAATATTTCAAGTCCGCTTACTTTAGGAAGTTTTAAATCAAGCAAAATAACATTCGGACTTTTATTAATGTTTCGTTGGGAATACTCTCCCTCAGCAAAAATATATTCCAATGCTTTTTCACCGTCATCTATCACAAGAATATTATTTGCAATATTATTTTTTTTGAGGGCTCTAATTGTAAGCTCTGCATCGTTAGGATTATCCTCTATCAATAAAATTTCCACTTCGTTTGAAATCATCAGCATTAACCTCACTTTTGGGAATTGTTATATAAAATATGGCACCTTCACCGGGCTTACCCTCAGCCCAAATTCTGCCATCATGTTTTAAGATAATTTTCTGGACTAACGCCAGCCCCACACCGTTTCCTTCAAATTCTCTATCGGTATGAAGTCTTTGAAACATACCAAACATTTTGGCATAATACCTCATATCGAAACCGGCTCCGTTATCTTTGATAAAAAAAAGATGCTCTCTCCCCAAATCTTCAGTACCAACTTCAACAACAGCATGTTCTTTATACCGTGTGTACTTAATAGCATTAGAAAGTAAATTCGTAAATGCCTGTTTAATTAAATTCGGATCAGCATATATCTTCGGCAGTTTATGAACCTTAAATTCAATTTTACTTTTGGATTGTTCTATCATTAACTCGTCAATAATAGCAGCAATCAAACTGCCGGTATCTACTTCCATTTTATGAACAGCTTGTCTGCCGAGTCTTGAAAAAGCCAAAAGATCATCAATCAATCTGCCCATCTTCTGAACGTTCGTACTGATAATCTCGAGCATTCTTTTGCCTTCCTGATCGAGCTTCTCATGATAATCTTCCATAATAATCTTACTGAATCCGCCTATTGCCCGCAAAGGCGCTCTTAAGTCATGGGAAACACTGTAGCTAAACGATTCCAATTCTTTATTGCTCGATTCTAATTGAGCGGTTCTAAGTTGTACTCTATTTTCCAGTTCTTTATTAAGCTCTTGAAGCTCCAAGTCAAGTTTCTTTCTAAGCGAAATATCTTCTACAACGGCAATAAAATATTCGGGTTTCTCTTCGACATCTTTTACGAGCGAGACAGCCGTGTTTACCCAAACTATCGAATTATCCTTTTTGAAATATCTTTTCTCCATCGAATAATTAATTAGTCTGCCGGTTAAAAGCTTATTCACATAACCTAGATGTGATTCTAGATCTTCCGGATGAATTAAGGTTTGGAAAGTCAACAGATGTATTTCTTTTTGTGTGTAGCCGACTATGTCGCAAAGTTTTTGATTAGCTCTTAAAATTTTCCCCTCAATTGAAACAATTGCTGCACCAACCGCAGCCTGCTCAAAAATAGAGCGGAACAACTCTTCGCTTTCTCTAAGTTCACACTCAACTTTTTCACGTCTTCTAATGTCTTTTTCAAGAGCAGCCGTAAATATTAAAACAATAACAAGACTTAGGACGCTCCCGATTATTATTATAGACTTTGAGAATAAAAGTCTATTATTAATCGATTGAACAGTGCTATGAAGGTTTGAAAGTTCAGCGGAATTAATCTCATTTATATTATTTTCAACTTTGTCAAGCAGTACTTTCCCCTCGCGTGTTTTAACAATTCTGGTAGCAGGTTCAAAACCTTTTTCTTTTCTAAGAGTAACAATATGCGTATATGTGTCGATAAGATTCTTGGTGTTAATAATCAACTCACTTAGAGTTGTTTTTTCTAATTCATTTTTCCCTATTAACCGTTTGATATCGTTTATCTGTCCGTCTATTGAATCAACACTTTCATTAAATAAATCAAAAAAAATCCCATCGCCGGTAATTATATAACCACGTTCATATCCTTGAATATCTTTTAGTAACATACTAATTCTATCAAGGCGGAAATTTGTTTCATGCACATGATTTGTGAGATTAATTTCTTTGCTAAGATTGTAAAAGCTGTAATAGGAAGTAACGCCGATTGCAATCAAAATTAAAAAGGAAAGAGCTAAAACGAGGCTTACTTTTTTAATTGTGGATAAACCCATATAAGAACGATTCCCTTTGAAAAGTCATCCGCCCAGAAATAGTAGAATATAAATATATATGGCGGCTGGCTCAAATATTCTCCCGGCAAATAATTAAAGTTCTTTTCAATATTTTTTATAAGCGGTCATTGCAGTCATCAAAAAAAATGTTAATCAAACATTTCCGGTGTCGTACAAGTAATCTTAAGTAAAATGCAAGTTAGCTTTCAGGCTTAAAAGCATCAATTAGGAAATCCCTTAAAAGACATGGTAAATTACCTTAGAAATTTTATAAACCTAAATTATGCGTTAGAAAATTATATTTTGCACAACGACTTCTAACTCGTCTACTTCAACAACAATT
>DYLN01000192.1 GCA_020722085.1 Melioribacter roseus | reverse complement strand
ATGAATTGTTTTCAAATCGATTCCCCGTTATAAAAAATAATTTGGACAGTACTGGTTATTTTAATAAAACCATTAACTCCTGTGCCTGCCGCTGGTTGTACTCGAAAGCAATTCTCTTGTAGTTTACTAAATCAATAATAGTCCCGATTAAACAAATGCCGCCGGTAAGCAGATAAAGAATTCCCATACCGATTTGATCTACTAAAAATCTCTGTATGCCAGCAATTCCTAAAAAGCCGACAAGAGTTACAAGAAGAATTGTCTGAGGATCCCTTCTTCTTGTTCGATAAATATTTGCAAACTGCTGCGCTTTTTGATCATCCATATCTTTAATCAGATTCTGGATATACATTTGCTCTTCTCCGATTATCTCTGGTAATACATTAAGTATATTAGCCATAGTTTTCCTCCGTGATTGATTGCAAGTTGTGTATGGTTCGAAAAAATAGTTTTGTAATTCTTAGTGAGATTAAAATGAATGCGGCGATACCAAGCAGATGTGTTTTTAAAGAAGCAATAATATCACCGTAATAAAGGAAGGCGATTGATCTGCCCAATCCGCAGCCCGGACAAAAAGTAATCCCGGCATTACGGAAAGGACATAAAGTAAAATGCTGTGTTTGATACGGATTTATGAAGAACAAATAAATCAGCGCAATTAGCCACAAAACGCCTTCCCATTCGATCATTTTCAATATTTGGATATATTTTCTCAAACGATAGTGAATTAATACCGTACGCATAATAACTCAATTTTAAATTTGAGTCAAACAATTAGACGAAGCAAACAGCAGTTTGTTAACATATAAAATTCATAAGTACCTTTCTTTTATCATTCTTATATGATGTGAAGCATGTCCTGCAATAATAAACGGCACCGCTCTGACAGACATAATGTTATTGCTTGCTGTTCCTTTTCTTAGCCACATTTCATCATTAAAACTCCTAAACATCTCAAGAGCGCTTTTTCTTCCTAATTCGAATTGATTTAACAACGATGCTATCGTTTGATCACCGAAATTCGAGCTGCTTACATATTCGTTCTCGTCAAATCCCGGAAGAGCTTGACTTTCATTACGGCTAAAACAAAGCGCTCTTACAGCAAAAATTCTTTCTGTATCTATAATGTGTCCTAAAATTTCTTTCACAGTCCATTTACCTTTTGCATATCTAAAATTCAATTTAGATGAGCTGATCCCACCGAAAAATTCTTTTACCTCGTTAATTTGTTTTTCATATAATTCTAAAATATTTCCTTCCGGTATTTCGCTGAAGTAAGTTTCGTAGTATGATGCATATTCTGATTTATCAGGCTTCAACATAAAACCCTACCTTTCTATTGTTTATTAATTTTGTAAATATAATAATTGCATTTGTCATTCCGATTGTGAATTTTGTTAATGAATTATTTTGGAGGAAGAATGTATTCCCGAAGAGAATTTGTTGAGAAACTTGTTCTTTCCACCGGAGGAGTTTTGGTTCTGCTTAAAACAGATGCATTAGCCAAAGCTGCCGAAGCGGCACGTAAAATCCAACCTGATAAATCACCGAAAGAAGTCTCGTCAGATGAATCTTTCTGGTCCGTTATTCAAAATTCATTCGAAGTTGACAGAACAATCATCAACTTAAACAACGGAGGCGTAAGCCCAGCGCCAAAAACAGTAATGAATGAACTAAAAAAATATCTGGATTATTCCAATCAGGCTCCGTCACTTTACATGTGGAGAGATTTGGAACCAAACATTGAGACCGTAAGACAAAAATTAGCCGATACCTTTGGCTGCAGCAGCGAAGAAATCGCCGTTACACGAAATGCAAGCGAATCACTTGAAATTGTTCAGCAGGGAATTGACTTAAAACCCGGCGACGAAATATTGACTACCGATCAAGATTATCCGCGAATGCTCACAACATTCAACAAAATCGAAAGAAGATACGGAATTAAAGTCAACAGAATTTCATTTCCGGTCCCTCTTATAAATAAAAATGATTTTATTGAAGCAATTAAGAACGGAATTACCCCCAATACAAAACTCTTACTTGTTAGTCATGTAGTTTTTAGAACCGGACAAATTTTGCCAATACTTGAAATCAGTCGGCTTGCTCATCAAAAAGGAATTAAACTGATCTGCGACGGTGCTCATTCGTTTAATCATTTTCCTTTTACTTTAAAAGACCTTGAGTGCGATTACTTCGGCTCAAGTCTGCACAAATGGACTTACGCACCCGTAGGAACCGGAATGCTTTACGTGAAAAAAGAATTGATAAAAGATACATGGCCTTTAATGGCTGCACCGATAGAAATGGATAACAATATCAGAAAGTTTGAAGAAATTGGAACGCATCCTGCCGCAAATCACAACGCAATTGCCGAAGCTCTTGCATTCAACGAAATAATTGGCGTAGAAAGAAAGGCTGAAAGACTACGTTACTTAAATTTAAGATGGATTAACAGATTAAAAAAATATGACAATGTTAAATTCATGGTTAATGTCGAAAACCAATCCAACTGGTGTGGCATCGTCACAGTAAATATTGAAGGTGTTTCTCTTCCGAAACTTGTCAGTTATCTTTATGATAAACACAGAATATTTGTAGTTCGAATAACTCACGAACAATTTAACGGAATTCGGGTCTCGCCTAATGTTTATACAATGCTTTCGGAAATAGATAAATTTGCAGAGGTAATGGAAGACGCAGCGACGGGAAAAATAAAAGAAATTCTGGAAACTTAATTTGTGAGTGCTGTAATAAAATACCCTTTATTATAAAGTGAAGATTTCCTGCTCTTTATAAATTTTTCGATTGTTTCAGCACCTATTACTTTTGTAATCCCGTAACGAAGTACTTGTTCCTTTTCTGCATACACTTCTCCTTTATAAGGAAGAAGAGGATTAAAATCCATGTTATGCTCCTTAACAAAAGGGCGAATATTATATTCATATTCAGCCGGCACAGATTTTACAAGCCCGACCAGTTCAAAGTTTGGTACACCGTCGCGGACAGCAAGAACAATTCCGCCGCTTGAGCCACGGTTAAAGACGGTATTAATTAAAAAAGACTGGGGGTCCCTAGCGGGGCTAACTATACCCTCGGAAATCATTTTGTAATTAAACGGGTATCCGAAAACATAAACGAAGGTGCCCCACTCAAGCTCCTCGGATTTGCCGAGTTTATAATTAAAAACCGGAATCGCCAGATTGCTTCCGAATTCAAACCTTTTACCTAAAATTGCCAAATCATTTTGCACGTCTATTTCAAGAATATCAACCTGCCCACTTGCAGGAAAATCCGGCACGTAATTAGTCTGTTTTGTTTTAATGGAAACACTTTCTACATAATTTGTAGGCGTGCCGTCCGGCTTTATAAAATATGAATAAATTGTATCGGGAAAATTAACAATATGCGCCACGGTTAATATTGCTAACCTGCCTTGATCCGAATAAATTATTGTTGCTGTGCCTGCCGCAGTCCTGTTAAAATTAATTTGTTCAACTGCTGTTTTGGGTAGATTAAGATTTTTAATATCGGAACGAACATATTTTGAAGAGTCATCCATAATATAACCAACGTAAAAAGCGATGCTGTTAATAAGTTTAATTGTGTTTGAAATCTCTTCCAATTCTTTCGATGCATTGCGGTAAGGAAATTCACTGTCATACTTTCCGTCTTTTACTGGAGAATATACGCCATTATAAAAAGGTGTCGAACACGAAATGAAAGCGTGAATAGCCAATAAAAAAACAATTACCCATATAAAATTTGTTTTCAATTCATTCATCCCGATTGAAATTCAGTATACCACTATCAATTCCGCAGGCAACAATGAAGGAATTAACCAATAATAAAAATTACCCAACTGTAAGCAAACATTCCAATGGTAAATCCCTACCAAATATAATGCTAATTCAATGGGCAA
>DYLN01000045.1 GCA_020722085.1 Melioribacter roseus | reverse complement strand
ACTTCAACGACAAGATCCGGTGCACCTTTTATTTTTTCTTCTATAATATTTTTCCTCTCTGTAGATATAAAAATTATGTCGGGTTGATATACTTCATTTTCCTTTAGGAAGACATCTATGGAAGACACATAGACGTAGCCTGATCCATATTTTGATACATAATTTTGAAAAAGCGTTGTTAATTCAACAATTATCTGTTGATGGATTGGATTTGGTGAAGGCGACATAATTATTTCTCCGCCAATTAATTGTTGAGGCGGTCCTTCGGGAAGGCTTTCATATTCAAGCGCCGTCATTTTTCTTTTTACTTCTGTCGGCATACAAAATTCCTCCGGTAATTAATTCTCTAAGTCCATCTCTTTCTTTTCATGAAAATTATAACTAACGGGTATAATTCGATAGTAAGATAAATATTACTCAAAACAGTTTCAATTCTTATTTTAAGGAGCTTTTCAGGAAAACATATTTGGTTATGATTTGGAGAGCTTTAATATCACTTCCAATTTTTCTCTTGCAGATAAATTATCCGTCTTAAGTGTTGACTTAAAAAGATCCAGCACTTCTTTAGCTTCGTTTGCTCTTGGTAGGTTTTCAGTCGTAGATTTTCGAGCATGAAAGATTTCATTCGATTTTGCCGAAAGGTGATTTGTAAATTGTTTCTTACCGTCAATATTAAGTGCTTGTTTCAACAAAGCAATTATCTCCTCCCTGACTAACTGAACCTTTTCACTGTCTTTGACAGCGGGAGTCGACAAATTATCATTAACTTTTTCTTTATCCTCCGAAATGTTATCAAGATTAGTTATTGAATCTGAGTCAGGCTCTTCTTTTAAGGGGTAATTCATTCTTCGGTGTAATGCTCTGTCAAACTCTTTTTCTTCTTTATCTTCTTCGTTTACTTCTTCGGAATAATCGGGGTCAAAAGCAAATATTGCGTCAGCAAAAATTTTATCGTTCTGATTTTGTGCTTCCACGGCTTTTAAGTCAAAAGAGTAAACTTCAGCAAAACTTGCTTGGTTTTCTTTTTTCGTAAGGGAAGTGAGTCCTACCTGCTGGATTTTAAATCTAAAATAATTTGGGTCCAGATCGAATCTCAAATGTTTTAAATCTTTTACCGCAAAAATCGGATCAAAGTAAATTAATTCCACCTTGTTATTTATCTTAATAAAATAACCATACTTACTCGAATAGGCATCGAGATGGTCAATATTTGTAAGCATGCGGTAAATGATCAGATTTTTAGGTGAAGGATCTTTCACATAATTGCATACATCGAAGTAGCTGATAGGGATCGGGCGTTTAATTTTTCTATTTTTGTAAATGACCTTAAAACTTTCATTAAAATCAAATTTGTTCTGAGAATAAATCAAAATATCATTTGTTTTAAGATCAAGTGTTTCAAGAAACATTTTTATACAATTAATTATTGATGTTTATGCCCATTTAATGAGACCCAATTCAAATTTGTTTATCAAAACGTCATGCTTGGGAACAACCCTTATAGTATAGCCGAACTGTCCGGTGTTGCTGCATGCAATTTCACCCTGGTAATATAATAAACCATCCTTTGATTTTCTTGAATTATAGTTCATCACAACAACATCATTTTTATTTTCATGAAGGTGATTGCCGATTATTCCGTAATAAATTTGAACTTCTATATCTTCAGGGGTTAGTCCGCCCGCATCGATCTTAGCAATGATCGGAAATTTGCATCCTACTTTCAAATTACTTTTCGAATCTCCTTCTTCAATATTTACAATTTTTATTTTATTCCAGTTATTAAAAAGCTTATTCTTCCATTCTGAAAATTCTTTCCCTTTTTCCCAATTATTTTTCATAAGGTACATTCTTTTTTCAATTGAAGGAAAATAAAATTTACGCGCATATTCTTCGACCATTCTGCTAGTATTGTAAACAGGTCCTAATTGTTTCATAGAATTTTTCATCATTTTAATCCAGCCTCGCGGCAGTTTATCTTCTCCCCGTGTATAAAACAAAGGTACTATTTCTTTTTCGAGAGTATCGTAGATTAATCTGGATTCAATTTCGTCCTGATAGTCAAGATCGGAATACTCTTCACCGTTGCCGATTTTCCATCCGACTTCATAACTATAAGCTTCGTCCCACCAGCCGTCAAGAACACTCAAATTCAAGCCGCCGTTCGCAATAACCTTCATGCCTGAGGTTCCGCTTGCTTCAAAAGGTCTGCGCGGATTATTAAGCCAGATATCACAGCCTTCAACCAAATAGCGGGCAACATTCATGTCGTAATTTTCTATGAATACAATTTTTTTCCGCAGATGACTGGCTTTGCCAGTTTGTATTATTTCCTGAATTATTTTTTTACCTTCATCATCTTTCGGATGCGCTTTGCCTGCAATAATTATCTGTACAGGATAATCGGGATTGCACAATATGCTCGCCAGCCTTTCGGCATCTCTTAAAATTAATGTGCCTCTTTTATAAGCTGCAAATCTCCTAGCAAAACCGATGGTTAAAGCCTGAGCATCCAGTACTTCACCTGCAGCTTTAATTTCGGAAAGCGATCCTCCCCTTTTTTTGATCTGCTCTATTAATCTCCTTCTCGCAAAAGCAACAAGTCTTTCTCTTCTTCTTTCATGAGTACGCCACAATTCTTCATCGGGAATTTCTTCTATTCGCTCCCAGGCTTCTTTGTCCGAAGGGTCCTGCATAAAGCGTTCACCGAGATATCTGTATAACAATTCCTGCATATCATTTGATAAATGCGAATGAGTGTGTACGCCGTTGGTAATTGAATCAATCGGAATGTCATTAAACGGAATATCCTTAAAACCAGCCATCCACATTTTTTTTGATACTTTGCCGTGAAGCCTGCTTACGCCGTTTACAAAACCAGCCATATTCATCGCCAGATGAGCCATATTGTAGTTAGCAGGTTCTTTTTCTTTGCTGAGTGTTCCTAAACTGTAAAATACCTTATCGGAAATCTTGAGTTCTTTTCTGTAATAATCGCCGAAGTATTTTTCAACAAGGTCATTGCCAAATATATCTATACCTGCAGGCACGGGCGTATGGGTAGTAAAAACATTTGAATAAAGTCCGATATCGCGCGCTTCAAAAAAAGAAAGATTGTGTTTTTCAATAAGCATTCTAATTCTTTCGAATGCAAGAAAAGCCGAGTGTCCTTCATTCATGTGACAAACCAACGGCTGAATTCCAATTGCCTGCAAAGCTCTGATTCCGCCGATACCAAGCACAATCTCCTGCTGAATTCTCGTTTCAATATTTCCGCCGTAAAGAGTGCGTGTAATTTTTCTATCCTCTTCAGAATTTTCAGGAGTATTTGTATCGAGAAGATAAAGCGGTACCCTCCCAATCTGAATTTTCCATATCTGCACATAAACTTTTCTGCCTGGGAAATCCAATTCTACCTTTACAATATTGTTTTTCTCGTCGGTAACAAGGGTCATCGGCTGATTATAAAAATCGATCAACTCATAACGTTCCTGCTGCCAGCCGTCTGAAGTGAGATACTGCTGAAAGTACCCTTCTTTATAACAAAGCCCAACACCTACAAGCGGAAGTCCCAAATCACTTGCTGACTTTAAGTGGTCTCCAGCTAAAACTCCCAATCCTCCGGAATAAATTTGAAGACATTCCGTTAAACCGAATTCGGCGGAAAAATATGCTATGTAATTATCACCGTTCTTTTTGAAATTTTTTTGATACCAGTTTTTTCCTTCCAAGTAAATATTTAATGCAACAGAAACACGATTTAGGTGAGAAATAAAACTATCGTCCATAGCCAATGCATTTAATCTTTTCTGATCAACCTTGCCAAGCATTAAAACAGGATTGTGGTGGGTTTCTTCCCAAAGTTTTCTATCGATTCTTCTGAAAAGTTCTATTGCATCATGATGCCAAGTCCAAAATAAATTGTATGCTATTTCTCTTAAGGGTTCCAATTTTTCAGGAAGCGCAGGAACAACATTAAAATTTCCGATAAAATTTACCATCAAACCTCTCCTATTTGTTACTTAATATCTTTTTAGAAACTACTCAATTATAATATTATTCTTTAAGAAAACTAAATTTTTTTTAATAGTTAACGCTGACTAATAAAAAATTTAAAACGACACGAATTATGAATAGATTTTACTAAATTTGACAAGAAATTTAAAAAATACTCATGGAATATCTCCTTAGCATAATTATCGGCTATCTAGTCGGTTCTTTGCCTACAGCATATTTAATTCTGAAAATATCAAATGGTGTTGATATTAGAGAGTTGGGATCGAAAAATGTAGGCACATTAAATTCGTATGACGTAACAAAATCCAAAACCATTGCTGGCATTGTTCTTATAGTTGATTTAATAAAAGGTATTGCTGCAGCTTTTATACCGAAATTATTTTTTGGAGACTTTTTCATATTCTCCATGCTCAGCTTGGCTTCTGCTGTTTTCTCTCATTGCTATTCACCATGGATTAAGTTTAAGGGCGGAAGAGGTTTGGCAACTGCTGCAGGCGGTGCTCTGATACTATCAATTCCTGTTTTTGTTGTTTGGATTGTTTTCTGGCTTATATCATTTTTGTTTAGAAAAAATATTCATTTTTCGAATTTTACAGCTACGCTTCTTACTGCGGCTATTTCAATAACGTCCGGTGACATACTTAATAAATATTCTCAGCCGCCATCTGAATCACCAAGAACTTTTACTATTCTTGTTGTTTTAATGATGCTGATAATTTTGTCAAGACATATCCAGCCAATGAAGGAATATCTATTAACAGAGAAACAAAAACGTAAGGTTTCGATATGAAAAATATGAAAATAATTGTAATTGCATCTATTGTCTCGATTCTATTTACTTCTCTTGCTTTTACGATTTTATACTTTAACATAAAAGATACAGCAAAAACCAATCGAGATGAACCGTGGCTATCAGACAATAACTCTATTTACATTAATAACCAGCTTAAACAAAAGGTAAATAACCAGATTGACTCGGAACGACAAACAATAATAACTCAGACTGTAAAAGTTGTTAGCCCGGCAGTTGTTGGCATTAATGTTACAGCTATCAAAGAATATAGAGACTTATTTAGTATGGACCCTTTCTGGAGATATTGGTTTGGCGATAGAGTTTACAGACAGCAGGTTAAAAGTCTCGGCTCCGGAGTAATTGTCTCCCCTGACGGCTATATAGTAACCAATGATCATGTGGCAGGCAATGCTGTAGAAGTAATTGTTACTTTAACAGACGGCTCTCAGTATAATGCTAAGGTAGTTGGAACAGATAAAGTATCGGACATCTGCTTATTAAAAATTGATGCGAAAGAAGAACTGCCCTACATACGAATGGGAAATTCAGACGACGTAATGATTGGCGAATGGGTGATAGCCTTGGGAAATCCATTTGGTTTTTTTGAAATTAACGATAAACCTACCGTAACCGTAGGAGTAATAAGTTCAACAGGAATGAATCTCGGGACAGCTGATAACCGGTATTACGTTAATATGCTTCAAACAGACGCTGCAATCAACAGCGGCAACAGCGGGGGCCCACTCGTAGATGCTGTCGGAGAACTAATTGGTATTAATACTTTGATTTATAATGCCAGCGGAACTGGGGGAAATATTGGAGTTGGGTTTGCAATCCCCGTAAACAAAATCAGACGCATAGTTACAGAACTAAAAGAAAACGGAAAAGTTGACAGAGATTTCTGGACGGGACTAAGTATTCAAACAGTTGATGAAGGTATTGCAAAATATTATAATCTAGAGCATGTAAGAGGAGTGATTATTACCAATATCGCCAGCGACTCGCCCGCAGAAAAAGCCGGATTAAAGGTTTATGACATAATTGTTGGCATCAACAACTACATGATTAACGATGAGAATACATTAATAGGTGTACTCCAGGAATTTAGAGCCGGAGACGTAATTAATATTAAAATAACACGCAATAATGCACTATTAACCAAACAAATGAAATTAGAGAAAAGATAATGATTCAAAGATACACCAGACCCAAAATGGGCAAAATTTGGGAAGACCAATTCAAGTATGAAACGTGGCTTAAAATAGAATTATTAGCTTGCGAAATTCGTACAAAACTTGGTCAAATACCGAAAAAAGATTTCGAACAAATAAAAACAAAAGCTGCTTTTGACGTAAAAAAAATCCTGGAAATTGAAGAAACTACCAAGCATGATGTAATCGCATTCTTAACAAACGTGGCTGAGTATGTTGGACCAGCATCAAGACATATTCACTACGGAATGACTTCTTCCGATATTCTGGATACCACTCTTGCTTACCAGATGAAAAAATCCGGCGAAATACTTATAGAAGATTTAACTCAATTAAAAAAAGTGCTGAAGAAACGTGCTGTTGAACATAAATATACTATTTGTGTCGGAAGAACTCACGGAATCCACGCAGAAGCCACAACAATAGGATTGAAATTTGCTCTGTGGTATGAAGAAATTAAAAGAAATATGGAAAGACTCGACACAGCAATTGAAACAATAAGCGTGGGTAAATTAAGTGGCGCCGTTGGAACGTTTGAACACCTTGAACCTGAAATTGAAGAATATGTCTGCAAAAAATTAGGGTTGAACCCTGCACCGGTATCAACTCAAATTATTCAGAGAGACAGGCATGCTCAATTTATGACGGTACTGGCTATCATCGGCTCTACTTTAGAAAAAATTGCAACCGAAATCCGGCATCTTCAAAAAACAGAGGTGCTTGAAGCGGAAGAATATTTTTCAAAAGGACAAAAAGGATCTTCTGCAATGCCGCATAAAAGAAATCCGATTATAAGTGAAAGAATAGCCGGCATTTCCAGAATTTTAAGGGCAAATTCATTAGCTGCACTTGAAAATGTTTCGCTTTGGCATGAACGCGATATTTCCCATTCGTCTGTCGAAAGAGTAATTATACCGGATAGCTGTATAATTCTGGATTACGGACTAAATCTTGCTATAAATTTAATTGACAATCTAATTGTATATCCGAAAAATATGATTGCAAATTTGAATTTGACACGCGGTCTAATTTATTCTCAAACTGTTTTGCTGAAACTTGTTGATAAAGGGATGACAAGAGAAGACGCATACAAAATAGTACAAACTAACGCTATGAGAGTCTGGGAAGATAAATCAAAAAATCTCTACGATGAGTTAAGCCGCTCTGCGGAGGTCGCTAAAGTGCTGTCTAAAAAAGAACTGGATGAAATTTTCGATTCAAATAAAATGCTTAAAAATGTAAATTTTATTTTTTCCCGGACAATCGAAAAAGAGTAATCTTTTTGTTGTGCACTATGCGGCACCACGTATTAGAAAAAAAGGTTTGTTTAATTTTTTTTATAATGCTCATTCCCCATCCTGCAAAGGATATATATTCTCCCAACATAACTCTTCGTATGAATTCTTAATTTTTTCTTAAAAGTAGATTTTTTTCATCTTTTTCTTGACAAATTTCGAACAAAATAATAAGTTAGCACTCGCTTTTATTGAGTGCTAATAACATAAAATATAGGAGGATATAACATGGCAAATTTCAAAATCCAACCCCTTGCTGACAGGGTAATTGTAAAACCCAAAGAAGCTGAAGAAACCACAAAAGGAGGCATTATTCTGCCGGATACCGCAAAAGAAAAACCTATTGAAGGTACTATAGTGGCTGTTGGTCCAGGTAGAATAACCGATGACGGCAAAGAAATAAAAATGACTTTAAAAGTCGGTGATACTGTTCTATACGGCAAGTATTCCGGTACAGAAGTAAAAATTGAAGGAGAAGATTATTTAATTATGCGCGAAAGCGATATTTACGGAATTGTAAAATAAACTACGGTATTTCCCAAAGAAAAAATTCTTTGAAAAAAAAATTGATTAATAAAAAAAAGGAGAATTATTATGGCAGCAAAAATTGTAGAATTCAGCGGCGATGCAAGAAGTGCGCTAAAGGTTGGAGTAGATAAATTGGCAAATGCAGTTAAAGTTACACTGGGACCGAAAGGAAGAAATGTTATACTTGATAAAAAATTCGGTGCACCTACAGTAACAAAAGACGGAGTTTCCGTTGCAAAAGAAATCGAATTGGAAAATCCCATTGAAAATATGGGTGCACAAATGGTACGTGAAGTTGCATCAAAAACCAGTGACGTTGCAGGTGACGGAACCACTACAGCAACTGTTCTTGCACAAGCAATTTTTAGAGAAGGATTGAAAAACGTAACTGCCGGTGCTAATCCGATGGACCTAAAAAGAGGCGTGGACCTTGCCGTTGTTAAAGTAGTTGATTACTTAAAATCTATCAGCAAGGAAGTCGGCGGTCGCGAAGAGATTGCACAGGTCGGTACAATTTCTGCAAACAACGATAAAACAATCGGTTCTTTAATTGCCGATGCAATGGAAAAAGTAGGTAAAGACGGGGTTATCACAGTTGAAGAAAGCAAGTCGGCAGAAACTACCCTCGAAGTCGTTGAAGGTATGCAATTTGACCGCGGTTACATCTCTCCGTATTTTGTAACAAACTCCGAATCAATGGAAGCAGTCCTAGAAGACGCTTATATATTAATACACGACAAGAAAATTTCCGCAATGAAAGACTTACTCCCGATTTTGGAAAAAATCGCTCAATCAGGTAAAGCGTTATTAATAATCGCAGAAGATCTTGAAGGCGAAGCACTTGCAACTCTTGTTGTAAATAAGTTGAGAGGGACTTTAAAAGTATGCGCAGTAAAAGCACCCGGATTTGGCGACCGCAGAAAAGCAATGCTTGAAGATATCGCGATTTTAACCGGCGGTACCGTAATTTCTGAAGAAAGAGGATTTAAACTGGAAAATGCAAATATTGATTATTTGGGACGTGCTAAAAAAGTTACGGTTGATAAAGACAACACTACAATTGTTGAAGGATCAGGCAAAAACGATGATATTAAGAAAAGAATAAATGAGATTAAATCTCAAATTGAAAAAACAACTTCTGACTATGATAAAGAAAAACTTCAGGAAAGATTAGCTAAATTATCCGGCGGTGTTGCAGTGTTAAAGATTGGAGCAGCAACCGAAATTGAAATGAAAGAAAAGAAAGCTCGTGTTGAAGATGCTCTCCATGCCACACGTGCTGCCGTTGAAGAAGGTATAGTTCCAGGCGGAGGTGTTTCATTGGTACGCGCAATCTCGGCATTAGATAAACTCAATGGCGAGAACCAGGACCAAAACACCGGTATTAAGATTGTACAAAAAGCACTTGAAGAACCCCTCAAACAGATTGCTGCCAATGCAGGTTTAGAAGGCGCTGTTGTTCTTAACAAAGTGCTGGAAGGCAAAAACGACTTCGGTTTTAACGCTGCAACAGAACAATATGAAAATCTCATGAAGTCTGGTGTTATCGATCCGACAAAAGTAACAAGAACAGCATTGGAAAATGCTTCCTCGGTTGCTTCGTTGTTAATTACCACTGAAGCCGTTGTTTACGAAAAGAAAGAAGAAGAAAAACCGGCACCGCCAATGCCCGGCGGTGGAATGGGTGATATGTATTAATAATTAGATATTAAATGTCAGATATTAGATAACGACATGAGAACTTAAAAGCAGGTCGGGAAAATGCCCCGGCCTGCAAACTAAAAATGAGTCCTTGAATTTAGATACGTCCTGTTTAATTTTGCTTTCTTTTCTTCAATCCAGTTATCAATTACCAATTTCAATAAAAAGAAGTAAATGATAAAAGACAATAACGACAGGTAATTCAAATAAGCCATAATCTTCATATCAATAATGTTTATAAACCCGAGAATAAATGGCAGTATAATAAACAAATAGTAAGAAATCAGCCAACCGTATTTTTTCTCCTGTACAAAAATTTTGGTTAGGAAAGGAACAATCAAGATAACCGCCGCAGTAATTAAAATTGCAAGAATATTACCGATATACATTAAAATAATAATAACGAATGCGGGCAGTTCGTATTTGAGAACTGCAGCTAATTTTTGCAGACGAGCTAATTCTTCATCCAAAATAATTAATCTATTTTTAACAAAGATTTTTTAAAATAATCGATTGTAATTTTTAACCCCTCTTCCCTACTTACCTTTGGGCTCCAATCTAAAATACTTATAGCTTTTGAAATATCCGGCTGTCTTACTTTAGGATCATCGACAGGTAGTTCTTTATAAACCAATTTACTTTTAGAGCCGGTTAGTTTTATCACTTCTTTTGCAAAATCGTTTATAGTTATTTCTGCCGGATTGCCAATATTAACAGGTTCGGTTTCACTGGATAAAGCCAATTTATAAATACCGTCAATTAAATCCGATACATAACAAAAACTGCGTGTTTGCAAGCCATCACCAAAAACAGTAACGTCTTCGTTCTTTAATGCCTGAGAAATAAATGCGGGCAGTGCTCTTCCATCATTGAGTCTCATACGGGGTCCGTAAGTATTAAAGATTCTTGCAATTCTTGTCTCAACGCCGTGATATCTGTGATAAGCCATTGTCATAGCTTCGGCAAATCTTTTTGCTTCATCATAAACACCTCTGGGTCCAACAGGATTTACATTTCCCCAGTAATCTTCTTTTTGAGGATGAACCAACGGATCGCCGTAAACTTCGGAGGTGGATGCAAGCAAAAAAACAGATTTTTTTTCTTTTGCCAAGCCAAGGGCTTTGTGTGTACCGAGAGAACCAACTTTTAAAGTCTGAATTGGATATTGAAGATAATCGAGCGGACTTGCCGGCGAAGCGAAATGAAAAATGTAATCGACATTGGAAGGAACATGAATAAAATTAGTAACATCGTGTTTAATGAAAGTAAAGTTTTCATTCATAAATAGATGTTTAATATTATTTAATTGTCCTGTGAGCAGATTATCAATACAAATTACGTTGAAACCTTCTGCAATTAATTTATCACAAAGATGTGATCCTAAAAATCCGGCTCCTCCGGTAACAACTGCTGTTTTTGTCATCAAAGAATATTCCTTATGAATTTAATCTAAGAGTTATATTCCGTGCCGCAAAATAACTACCGATAAAACCAAGTGCTAAACACAGAATTAAAATTATAACATAAGTAAAATACAAAACTGAGTCTACTTTAAGAAAAGGATAAATTCTCTGTACAAGATAAAATAATAAGAAAGCAGCCACAGAAACTAAAAGGAATGAAATCAAACCAACCATGAGCCCGTTCAAAATAATAGGAAATCTTATCGCAAAAAGTTTTGTCCCTATTAATTTCATCGTGTTGTACGTATCTTCTCTGCTTTTTATTACAAGCTTCGAGTTGGAAAACACTAAATATAAAGAGATGCCAAAAAGCAACACTGCAGCAATATAAATAATTGTTTTTATGTTGTCTATTAAGTTTAACACTCGCAGTAAAGTGCTGTAGTCAAAAACGACATCGTCAACAATTGGATTTTGCAGTAATTCTGATTTAAGTTCATTGATCTTATTTTCGTCTACCAAATCCGGTTTTAAGTAAATTTTATATGATGCCGGAAGCGGATTTACATCTAAAATATCTTTGAAATTTTCGCCTGTCTCGGCAATAAATTTTTTCTCAGCTTGTTCTTTATTAACGAAACGGAATTTGCGCACAATTATATTTTTTTTAAAAAAGCTTTCAAAATTTGATTTGCTTGTTTCCGGTACACTCTCTTTTAGGAATACATTTATTTCAATATTACTTTTCAGTTTTTCAGAGATATTATTTGATAAAAAGATTAGCAAAATTGAAAAAGCAGTTATGCCAACCGCAATTGATGTTGTTAGAATTGTAATCAACGAGCCGAGCGGCGATCTTCTGAATAATTTCAATGCTTCGGTGAAATAAAATATTATCATATCACCCTAAAAGTTCGATTCATCAATCCACCTTCTTATTTTCCATTTATTATTTTCTTTGACCAGTTCAAGATTAACTTTACCGTCAACATAAACAATATCGGTCGGATTAAAAGTAATGGTTAAATTAAAACTTCTTACAATTCTTGTCGAATCACCTGTCATCGAAACAATATTGTTCCAGATCAAATCCAATCTCTGAGTATTCTGAAACAAACCGTAAGTAGCCATCATTTCGTCGTCTCGCCCCCACGATTTATCTACGCCTAAATCATAATCATGGTATGTAAATGTAAAATCTTTTGCGATAAACTGCCCGTAAATCAACGTATCCTTAAATGTGTATGCATACTGGAAATTTTGAAAGACACCGTCAACGGTTTTGAGTTCGCTTATTAAACCGCCGTCTGTACCTTGCGAGTTGTCCAGGCTCGGTGCAAAAGGGTTAACGCAGCCATACAAAAAAATAATAAGCGACTGCATTATAATTTTAATATAAGCGACCTTTAAGTTCACTCCAGCTCGGATTGTTTTCTTTTTTAATATCCTGCCATTCGGCAATTACCCACTGATTTCTTGAATCGTTGTAAATCTTAAACTGTGCGCTTCCGATATATTCATTTGGAATTGTCTTATCCTCGGTAGGAATTGTCAAATCGTAATCATAATGATAAACAGCGCTGTCACTGCCTAAGGGCGTACTTAATTCATTTGTAAGTTTCAGTGTTATCGGATAACCTTTTTTTATAATTGCAACTAAATTGTTAAAAAATTGTCTTTCGGCTTCTAAATTCCAATTTATCAAACTTGAATATTGAGAAACCGAACCGGAAGAAGGTGTAAAAACAAATTTCTTTTTCAAGAAAGCAGTATCTACAAAACAAGATAAATAATTCTCGAGCACTTTTTCTTCCAAAGAAAATTTCAAATTACTGAATAAAATAGGTGGAGTAGTAGCGGGGATAAAATTGGTTCTCGGCGAAACCGGTTTTTCGGGTGTACGTGTTGTAAGCAGATCACATCCTGAAAGTAACATCATAATTATTAAAATCAAGTAACGCATGGGCGAAGCACCATAATTATTCTTTCCGATTTTTTTTTATCGAATTCACCGCCGTCATAACTGCCCCACAATTTTTCTATCTTATAATTTAATTTTTCGAATTCTTTTTTCAATGCGGAAAAATCGTACAAAGCAACCGATTCTTCAAACCTATAAACCTGTACGCCGCTTGTAATTGTTATTTTTTTATTAATGCGATTGTTTTCAAAATACCTGTGCTCTTTAACCAATATGCCGTCAACATTTTTTGTGCTGTCGGATACTAAATTATTTTTTAAAAATTCCGGATTCAAATAGTCAATGACTATATATCCCATATCAGCGAAAAATGATTTTGCATTCCTGAAAAATCTGAAATTTTCTTCATCGGTTTCAAAATAACCGAAACTTGTAAAAATGTTAAGTATAATATCGAATTTTGTTTTAAAACAAGCAGTACGTATATCAGTCAATAAATACTTTATGTTCAGTTTCTGTATTCGTGCTTTCCTTGAGGCTTCCAGCAATAAAGTTTTACTCAAATCGAATCCAAAAGTGTTGAACCCTTTTTCGGCAAGAAAAAGTGCATGCCTCCCAGCCCCGCAAGCAGAATCCAATATTTTAACATTCTTTTTTGGTTTTATAAAAGAGAGAATTAAAGAAAGTAGTTTTTCGGCATCTTCGGAGCTGCGGTGGTTATACACTTTTAAATAGAGCGGAGAATTAAACCAGTCTTTATACCATTCTTTCATTGAACTATTATTCTTCCCAGGAATGCTCTGCCTATCGTTGCTTCATCTGCAAATTCAAGATCGCCTCCAATAGGGAGCCCACGCGCTATTCTCGTAACTTTTACATGATATGATTTAAGAAGTCTGGCAATGAACAACGCCGTTGTATCGCCCTCGGCATCGGGATTCAAAGCAAGAATTATTTCCTTTGTCCCTTCTTTTTCTATCCGAGGAAGCAGTTCATTTATTTTTAATTTATCTGCAGTAACATTTGCAAGTGGATTAAGTACGCCGCCGAGCACATGATAAAGTCCGTTATATTCATTTGTTTTTTCAATTGCAATTATATCGCTGGCTTCTTCAACCACACAAATCATAGTTCTATCGCGCTTTGCACTTTTGCAAATATCGCAAAGCTCGTCGGTTGAAATATTAAAACAGTTACGGCAAAAAGTAATTTTTTCCTTCAATTCAACCAGCGATTTAACGAGAGCCTCTACGGTTTGCTTATCGCTTTTTAAAAGATGAAGTGCAAGCCTCTGAGCAGTTTTTTTACCGATTGAGGGAAGCTTGCTGAGTTCGTCAATTGCTATTTGCAAAGGTTCTGCAATTATCAATTTATAAACCTGGGATGTTAAATCCTGGAGGAATCATTCCTTTTGTAATATTACTAATTTCTTCTTCAGCCATTTTGCTGGCGGATTCAAGTGCTTTATTGACCGCTGCAACAATCAAATCTTCCAACATTTCTTTATCGTCAGTAGAAATTACCTCATTATCTATTTGAAGAGAGATTAATTCCTTTTTCCCGTTAACCGTTGCTTTCACCATACCACCGCCGCTTTCTTCGGTGACAGTTTTATTTCTGAGCTCTTCCTGAACTTTTTGCATATCTTCCTGCATTTTCTGAATTTGTTTCAGCATACCTTGCATATTCGGTTTCATCTAACCTCCAAAGACCTTTAGTTTTATAATATACGACCAAAACTAATAAAAATTATTTTCACAGGAAATTATAAGTGAAAAATATTAGATTTACAGTTGCAATTAAATAATGTTTCCAAGTCAATTTAAAGATGATTTCTAAGTATGGTCTAAATACATATCTGATTTTTGCTGCAGTTGCAGTGCTAATAATTGCCCTTTCCTTCTTATTTCAGAATTTGTCCTTAAGAACCTCGATTATAACAGCAGGCATTTTATTTCTGCTTTTTACTACTTATTTCTTTAGAGATCCGGAAAGAACTCCACCTAAAAGGTCAAATTGCATAGTCTCTCCGGCAGATGGAAAAGTAATTGCATTAAAAACAAAAGAAGAAAAAAAATTTTTGAGAGGAAATGCACAGCAGATTTCAATTTTTATGTCACCACTCGACGTGCACGTAAATAGAATACCAATTGACGGTGTAATTGATTATTTTAATTATGTTCATGGCGAATATTTAGTTGCATTTTATGATAAAGCCGACGAAAGAAACGAACACACAGAGATCGGCATTAGAAGCAGTTTGGGAAAAGTTTTATTTACACAAGTTGCAGGCACAATTGCAAGAAGAATCGTTTGTGAACTAAAACTTGGGGACAGCGTTAAAATCGGGAAAAGATTCGGCATGATAAAATTCGGAAGCAGATCGGACGTTATTGTTGATTCAACATGGAAATCAATGGTAAAAGTAGGCGATAAGGTAAGAGCAGGCGAGACAATCCTATTCGAGAAAATAGAAAATGATTAATTCCTTCAAAAAATCTTACATACCAAACATCATTACTGCGCTCAATATCCTTTCGGGATTTATGTCGATTCTATTTGCAGGAAGCAGCGAATTCAAAGCGGCAGCTATCCTTATTATTTGTGCAGCAATTTTTGATACTCTTGACGGCATAGCAGCGCGGTACTTCGGCTCTGCAAGCAAGTTCGGTGTTGAGCTTGATTCACTTTCCGACGTTGTAAGTTTTGGTGCAGCTCCTGCATTTTTAATTTACCAGAGCACCCTAATTAATTACGGATGGATCGGAATTGCGATTAGTTCTTTATTCTTAATTTTAGGAGCGTTTCGTCTGGCAAGATTTAATATCCAGCTTGAAGATATTAAGACCAAAAGTGACTTTAAAGGCTTACCGATCCCCATTTCTGCAGTTACCATTGCCTTGTTCGTCAGTTCATATTACCGCGACGGTTCTATTATCAGACCGTTTGACAGTCTTGTAATACCGCTAATATTGTTACTTTCTGTCCTGATGGTTACAAAAATCCGTTATAATGCCCTTCCCAAACTAAAGGACCGTAATATTAAAGAAAAAATTGTTTCTTTTTTTGTTTTGATTTTTACACTTATTTTAGCATTAATAACTAACGGTATAATATTTTTTTATATCTTTTTTTCTATCATACTCTTCGGTATTTTTAGATATATATATTCACGAATATTCCCGCATCGCGAAAACCATGTAAATGTTAAAGAAGAAATTAATCGAGGGAAAATTGTTTAAGGCAACTGTAATAATTAAAAGGAGACCAACTATCCTTGACCCACAGGGAAAAGCAGTAGAGCAAGGTGCAAAACTTCTCGGAATCGACAACGTAAGCCAAACAAGAATTGGCAAATACATTGAATTTTATGTTAACACGGACGACAAAATCTCCGCCGATAATGAGGTAAAAATTTACTGCGAAAAATTATTAAGTAATCCTATCATGGAAGATTTTGAATATAGCCTGGAGAAAATATGAACGAACTTAAATTCGGAGTTGTTACATTCCCCGGTTCCAATTGCGACTATGATGCTTACTATGCAATAAAAAATGTGCTTGGTTTGCAGACCGAATTTTTGTGGCATAAGGAAAAAGACTTAAAAGATTCCGATGTAATTATTCTTCCAGGAGGTTTTTCTTACGGTGATTATTTGAGGACCGGAGCAATTGCAAAATTTTCCCCAATAATGGATTCTATTATTGATTTTGCTGTAAAGGGCGGTATGGTTATTGGTATCTGCAACGGATTTCAGATTTTGCTGGAAACAGGCCTTTTGCCGGGCGTAATGCTAAGAAATGAATCGCTGAAATTTGTATGCAAAGATATTTACCTAAAAATTATTAACAAAAACACTTTCTTCACCAGCGAAATAAAAAAAGACGTAATTAAAGTTCCTATCAAACACGGCGAAGGAAATTATTTCGCAGATGAAAAAACCTTAAAAGAACTCGAAGAAAACGACCAAATAATTTTTAAGTACTGTTCTGAGAAAGGCGAAATCTCCCGCAAATTTAATCCAAATGGTTCTGTAATGAATATAGCAGGAATTTGCAACAGAGAAAAAAATATATTAGGGTTAATGCCGCATCCCGAAAATGCATGCGACCCGATACTGGGAAAAACAGATGGTGCTTTGATCTTTAAATCATTAGTAAAAAATTTATTAACTCAAATAGAGGTGTAAAATGTTCGGTAACTTAGGTGCAGGCGAAATATTACTTATTGTGTTAGCTATTTTAATTTTATTTGGAGCTAAAAAAATTCCCGAACTCGCTCAGGGAATCGGCAAAGGAATGAAAGAATTCAAAAAAGCTCTGAGAGATGTAGAGGAAGATATTAAGATATCTGATAAACCTAACGGCAATTCCGAGAAAAAATAACTTATCTTCTTCTGCAACTTAAAGGAATTCCTATTTTGAAAGTTTACAAAAACTACGAAGAAAAATATAAACTGCTCAAATCCGGCAGCCTTTCTCTGAAAGAAAATGTTCAACATTTTTTAAACAAAATTGATAAGCAAAAGCACCTGAATGCCTTCAATTTTGTGTTTGAAGACTCGCTTGAACAAGCTGCAAAAGTTGAGAAAAAAATAAAATCCGGCAGTGCCGGTAAACTTGCAGGAATGGTAATAGCGGTTAAAGATGTTTTAGCCGTAAAGGACAAACCTCTCACATGCTCTTCCAACATACTCAAAAATTTTATTTCGATTTATACAGCGACCGCAGTTCAAAAATTAATAGACGAGGATGCCATTATTATCGGAAAAACTAACTGCGATGAATTTGCGATGGGTTCTTCAAATGAAAATTCGGCATTCGGACCTGTCAAAAATCCGCATGATCTTCAAAGGGTGCCAGGCGGTTCAAGCGGTGGCTCTGCTGCTGCAGTTACATCAGGACTTTGTGATGCAGCACTCGGTACCGATACCGGCGGCTCGATTAGACAGCCAGCTGCTTTTTGTGGTGTTTACGGATTAAAGCCGACTTACGGTAGAGTTTCACGCTACGGATTGACTGCCTACGCATCTTCTTTTGATTCAATTGGACCTTTTGCAAACAATATCGAAGATATTGCCTTAATTCTTCAAGTTATTTCAGGGTATGATAAAAAAGATTCTACTTCTTCTACTCTTGCAGTAGAAAATTATTCAAATCTGTTGGAAGAAAATCCGCCTAATCTTAAAATTGGTTTGCCCAAAGAATATTTCGGTAAAGGACTTGACCTTGAAATAAATCTTACAATAAATAATGTAGTTGAAAATTTACGCGGGCATGGCTTCTCCGTTTCAGAAATTTCTTTGCCAATGACAGAATACGCAATTGCAGCATATTATATCTTAACCACTGCCGAAGCTTCATCAAATCTTGCACGCTACGATGCAGTAAAGTACGGCTATCGTTCTAAACAAAAAGGTGATTTATCGGATATGTATATCAACTCGAGATCGGAAGCATTCGGACATGAAGTTAAAAGAAGAATTATGCTTGGTACTTATGTTTTATCAGCAGGTTATTACGATGCTTACTACGGTAAGGCTCAAAAAGTACGCCGACTTTTTAAGAATGATTTTGATAAGGCATTTCAATCTGTTGATATTATTATCACTCCAACTACACCTACTACAGCTTTCAAAATAGGAGAACAAACCAGCGACCCGCTGCAAATGTATTTAAACGACATATATACTACCTCGGCAAATCTTGCCGGCATTCCGGGGTTAAACATTCCCGTAGGAAAAGATAAAAAAGGACTACCTATTGGAATGCAACTTCTCGCTAATCAATTTCAGGAGACTAAGCTTTTGCAGCTTGCATATTATCTCCAAAAAAGTTTTTTCAACCGATAAGTTTTATTGCATCAATTCAATGATATTTCTTCAATTTTTATTAGTTTTTGTTTTTAAATTACATTCTTATTACAATAAAAAATCGGGAATTTAAAATGAGCATTCTATTAGACAAAAAAACACGAGTAGTCGTACAGGGAATTACAGGAAGCGAAGGTTCATTTCACACACAGCAAATGATAGAATACGGTACAAACGTTGTTGCCGGCGTTACACCCGGAAAAGGCGGGACTAAATTTTTAGGCGTACCGGTTTTTAACACCGTAGCCGAAGCAGTAAAATCCGTAAAGGCAAATGCTTCGGCAATCTTTGTACCCCCTCAATTTGCCGCAGATGCAATTTTAGAAGCCGCAAATGCCGGAGTTAAACTTATTGTTTGTATTACCGAAGGCATACCGGCAAAAGATATGATTCATGTTTATAATAGCATTAAACAAAAAGATGTTACTATGATAGGACCCAACTGCCCCGGATTAATTTCACCGGGTAAAGCAAAGATTGGAATTATGCCTGGCTTTATTCATAAACGCGGTAATGTGGGGGTCGTATCGCGGAGCGGAACGCTAACTTACGAAGCTGTCAAACAGCTTTCCGATTTAAATATTGGTCAATCTACGTGTGTTGGAATCGGCGGCGATCCCGTGATCGGTTCAAGATTTGTCGATATAGTTAAACTTTTTAATGAAGACCCAGATACAAAAGGAATAGTTATGATAGGGGAGATTGGCGGCTCCGCTGAAGAAGAAGCAGCACAGTTTATAAAGAAAAATGTAAAAAAACCTGTTGTAGGATTTATTGCAGGAAGAACCGCACCAGCCGGACGCAGAATGGGTCACGCCGGAGCTATTATTTCCGGCGGAAAAGGAACTGCTGCAGAAAAAATGGCTGCTATGAAAAAAGCTGGAATTTACGTAGTTGAAAGTCCTGCAGAAATCGGAATAACAATGAAAAAAGCACTCGATAAATTAAATTCAAAACCGTCCGCTAAAAAATTATCCGTTAAAAAATCGGCTAAAACAAAAACTAAAAAATCTGTTAGAAGCAAAAATAGGAATTGGTGATTTTCTAAAAAACTAATTTAAAAGGAGACACAAGCATTGGGCAATAAAACTTTAGCAATACTTAAACCGGACTGCGTAAGAAAAAACTTGATCGGCCAGGTTATTACTAAAATAACCGAAGCTGGTTTTACTGTTAAAGGATTGAAGATGGTTAGGTTGACTGAAGATTCTGCAAAAGGATTTTATGAAATTCATAAAGATCGACCTTTTTTTAATGATTTAATAAAATATATGACGTCGGGACCGTGTGTTCCAATTGTTCTCGAAAAAGAAAATGCTGTAGAAGAATTCAGAAAATTAATCGGTGCAACCGATCCTAAGAAAGCCGCCGAAGGTACTATCAGAAAATTATATGCAGAAAACATCCAGGAAAATATTGTCCATGGCTCCGATTCTGATGAAAACGCAGCGAAAGAAATAAGTCACTTTTTTTCAAGAAAAAATCTGCTCGATATAAACGGTTTTTAAGTCTAAGAATCGCTCGTGCAGTGAAAATTAAGGCGGATAAATGAAAAGAACATTTGTATTGATTTTGTTATCTTTATTCCTGATTTCATGCAGTCAAAAAAATGAATCTAAGGAAGAGAAAAGAGTATCCGAAGAAACAGAGCCTGATCAAGAAAAATTTGCACCGGCAGTTCTTAACGCCGGCAGTGTTTTCCTCGATTACAAATTCAAAGCAAGAAACAGTTTTAAGTATCGGCTTACTTCTATTTCCTCCACTGATGAAACTATAAAAGGGGATACTCTTTTAACTAATAAATTTTCACAGACAGCAGATTATATTTTTGATTTCACTGTGAAAAACAAAACCAACGACAGCACATTTTCCCTTGGAGTTAAAATCAGTAAAATAAATTTAATAAGCAGATATAACGATCAAACGATCCAATATAAATCCGATTCGATTATGACCTCAGAAAATCATAGAAAATTTGTCGAGTATGAATCTATATTAAACACTCCTTTTGAAATTATTCTTACTCGAAGAGGATTCATTAAAGAAGTAAAGGGACTAGAAAAGATGGCAGATAAATTAATCACATCTCAAAATCCGTCCCAGCAAGTCACAGATGAAGACCGTAAAAAAGTGATTGATTATTTAAAGTTTGCTGCGATAACTCCGCTGACACAATTAATATTTAGAATCATGCCCGAGAAAAAAGTCGCTAAAGAATCTACATGGGATGAAAAATATTCCAGTAATCTGGGCAACTTTAATATTATGAACAAAATCACATTCAAGCTCCTTGATTTTGTAAAACTCGGAGACGGAATAGGAGCAAAGATTAGTGCATCCCTTTCAACTTCACATTCAGGAGATAAAAAAGGCAGCGAACAGGGCATCAATTATGAATTTGATGATCCCAAAATGGAAGGAAGCGGCATAATTATTTTTGACGTCGATACCGGACTGCTTCACAGCTCCTCAACTACCACACATCTCGAGACAAAAGTAAAAATGGAAGGAAAAGACAGCCGGCAAAAAACAAGAAGTACTATACGAACTGAAAATTCTACAAATAAAAATATTGTTGAACTTCTTTAATTCGATTTTTTATCAACTACTATTTTGGAACCTTCAACTTGTGTAACAACAATAGGAGTACCATGCACTAAATAATCACCTTCAGTAACAACATCAATTCTTTTACCGTTAATTAAAGCTGTACCGGAAGGTCTTAAATCAGTTATTGCAATTCCTTCTGCATTTAATAAATTCTCAAAAGTAGGTTTAGATGTATAACCCGACTTCAGCGAAATATTCGTCTGAAGAATCAAATTATTCCAGATTCCTGACTTAGGCAAAAATTTTGATAAAATGTAAATGACAATTCCTGTTGCTATAAAAGTAACGGCAAGTTGAATTAACGCTGCCGAAACGAAATTGAAATCCGTCAAATCGAAATCCGGTATCAGTCCTAAAAACAAGCCGGTAATCATAAAAATAATTCCCAGTATTCCTGTAATACCAAATCCTGGGATTACAAAAATTTCGAGAAGAAGAAGTACAACACCGACAGCAAAAAGGAGTATTTCAAAAATCGATGCAATCTGCAAAATGTAACTCGACCCGAAAAACAGCGCCAAAGCTATTAAGCCGGCAGTCCCCGGCAATCCCCAGCCAGGTGTTTTTATTTCTGTGAATAATCCGAGCAACCCAATCATTATCAAAAGCGAAGAAACAATCGGATTGTTAAGAAATCTAACAAAGTCTTCAGCCCAATTTGAACTGATTTCAACAACCTTCGCATTCTTATAGCCGAAAGCATCGAGAGCAGCATTCATTGAAGGCAAAACTGTATCTGCAATTCCCCACTTAACTGCTTCATCGTAAGTTAATGTAACTAATTTCGTGCTATCAACTAGACCGGGAATAACAATCCTTTCATCCACCATTGCCTCTGCGACATCGGCTCTTTTGCCGTTTTTCTCTGCAGTGGCGCGCATTTCCGAACGCATATACGATTGATACTTTTCAGATTGCTTTTGACCTGTTTGGTCCACAACAGTAGTTGCGCCAATTGAAGAACCGGGCACCATCACAATTTTCTGGCAAGACAGCGCAATAAGCGAACCGGCAGAGATAGCTCTTTTATCAACAAAAGCAATGGTTCTAAGCCGGCAATTAAGTATCGCATCTTTAATTTGAGTGGCTGCATCCACCCTTCCTCCGAAAGTGTTAATGCGAAAAACAACAGCTTCAGCATTGTTTTTCTCTGCTTCATCAACAACCCTTTTTACATAAGGCGCCATTCCTAAATCAATCTCGCCTGTGATATCTCCAACATAAACTACGTTTGACTGTGCATGAAGAATAATTGAAGCAATAAATAAAAAGATGAATGGTAATCTAGTATTCAATTTATATACTCGTTATGTTGTCTGCTGCTCAAATGCCTCCTGAGTAAATCGGGGATGCTTTTATAAAACTATCTGTAAAACATAAAAAAGCTGCCGGATTAAAGTCAATTAAATTAACTGATTTTTACGACAAAAATACGGCAGCAAAAATTATTATTTAGATTCGTCTTTAGCTTTTATAACAGTTGCAATTGCAGATCTTTCAAACTTCATTTTAATATTATTGCCGACATCTAGTAAAACTGTTTTTTCGTCAAGACCGGCAATTGTTGCATGGATACCGCTGCTAGTAATTACCTTATCACCTTTTTCAAGAGCACTTATCATTTTGTCGCGTTCTTTCGCTCTTTTTTGCTGTGGTCGGATAATCATAAAATAAAAGATCGCAAAAATTGCACCGAACATTATTAATGTACTGATCAACCCTCCGCCACCACCGCCGTTAGGCTGTGGAGCCATTGCTAATAGATATTCCACTTACTCCTCCTGTAATGAGTTAATGTTAATTGATAATTTATTCACAAAATAATTTTTCCATTCGATAAAAGTGCCGTTAAAAATTCTTTTCCTCGCTTCACTTACCAAATTTAAATAAAAAGTCAAATTATGTATAGTAGCAAGTTCAAGTCCCAATATTTCTTTTACATTAAAAAGATGTCGCAGGTAAGACTTAGTAAAATTTTTGCATGTATAGCAGTCACAATTTTGGTCAAGGGGGCTAAAATCATTCTTGTAAATTGAATTCCGCATTGAGACTATGCCATCGGATGTAAACAAATAAGCATTTCTAGCATTGCGTGTCGGCATTACGCAATCAAACATATCTATTCCCCGCTCAATCGATTCCAAAATATTTTCTGGTCTGCCCACTCCCATTAAATACCGCGGTTTATCTTCCGGTAAAAAGTCAGTAGTGAAATTTGTAATATCATACATAGTCTCAGCCGGTTCACCTACTGCTAACCCGCCGATTGCATAACCATCAAAATCAAGGGCGGTAATTTCTTTTGCCGAGGATTCCCGAAGATCTTTATATACACTGCCTTGGACAATTCCGAATAAATACTGGTTACGACCGTACAAAGGTGCACTATTTTCAAAAGCTTCTTTATTTAATGCCGCCCATGCTGAGGTAAGTTTTTTAGAATTAAGTGCATACTCATATTCGCATGGGAAAGGTGTACATTCGTCAAGAACCATCATTATATCCGAACCGATACTGCGCTGAATATTAATTACTTTTTCCGGTGTAAAATAGTGAGACGAGCCATCGAGATGAGATCGGAATTCTACACCGTCTGTTTTTAGTTTTCTTAAATCGGAGAGGCTATAAATTTGATATCCGCCGCTGTCGGTCAGTATTGTTTTATTCCAGTTCATGAAATTGTGCAAGCCGCCGGCTTTTTCCAATATATCTGTGCCCGGACGAAGATAAAGATGATATGTATTTGCTAAAATTATGCTTGCTTTAATTTCACTTTCTAAAATCCTCTGGCTTACAGCCTTTACGGTTCCCTGCGTACCGACAGGCATAAAAATAGGTGTTTCAACAACACCATGATCGGTTTCCAGCAAACCGCATCTCGCTTTTGAGTTTTTATCTTTATGTTGAACTGTAAACTTCAATAAACATTTTCTTAAAAATTTTGTGTGGAAAGATAAAGTAAAATGAGAACTTTCTCCATAATATTTAAGCAATGCTTCCAACTTCCCAAAAGTTGGAAGAGGTTTAATAATTTAT
>DYLN01000191.1 GCA_020722085.1 Melioribacter roseus | reverse complement strand
CCAAGAGTGTCTTCTGAAGATCCTTCTTATATTGATCGACTTAAGAGTTTTTATAACGATCATAAACTTGATATTGAAATTGGTGGTAGGTCTCTTGCAGTTGGTCTTGTTGGTACTGCCCTTGCGGCTGGTCTTGGTGTACCAACATTAGCGAAAAAACTTAGAGAAAAGAAACTTGCGGCAGCGAATAAGAAAAATAAATAATCTACTATTGGAAAAGAATTATGAAAAGCATAATTCAATATTTATCTGAAATCTCAGCACCTCAACAAAGCCAAGAACCAAAAATACAAATAAAAAATACTTTGCCAATAGATGTTATAACAGTAGCAAAGAGAAATCCAATGTTTGCAGCACAAGTAAACGCACAAATAAACGAATTAAAAAAGTTGGCATTGTTGAGTAAATTGAGACCAAACGTGTAATATAACTGCCCGGCAGTTTACCTGCCGGGTTAAACCATTAAGATATTATAAAGGATTGAAATACTATGGAAAAGTTGAAAGCAATTATGGAAACTGAAGAAATGAATCTTTTTGTAGAAAACAATAAAGAACTGATCACTGAAGTTACTGCTTCAAGTTCTCAGTTTTGTGATGTTATTTTTGATTATGTTATGACGAATCCCGAAATTTTTATTGAAGCCAATCTTGAGGATATGAAAAAGAATATTCGAATTTTTGCTGAAGCCTCTATGGCTCAGTATCTTACCGAAATTACTACTATTGCATCTAAGGATGCTAAAATTGTAGAACCTCTTACTCCTGAAAATGCATTAAACGATTATATTTAATAACGATATGAAATCAGTATTCGAGTTTTTTAATGATGTCGATAGATCTATGATAGGAGGAGGTGTTAAAGGTGTAGGAAATATATTAAATTGGGTTACGAATACTGATACTAATAGAAAACTTCTTGGTGTTGGAGTTGGTTTATTACTTGCTAGAAAAGCAAAAGATATTTATGATAAACGGCAAGAAGCAAAGAATACTAGTATTGATAATAATAGTTCAGACCTAAATTCAAACCTTCCGCCTAAACAAAAAACATATGAATTTGAAAAAATATTAAAAAAAAACAGAATAACTGAAAATGAATATTTAAACTTACCAACAGTTACACCTACATTACCACAACATACTTTATCAAGAAGATTTGTTTCAGCTTTTTCTTCTTTCTTAAAAAGAAAACCAAATAGTTATAATCCAAATGTAGAAAATAAACATTTGGAAACAGTTAGAAAAATATATGGTAGAAATGTAGACAATGATCAAGCCGAAACAGGATACAGTAAAACTATAGGTAAATTAAGTAGTTAGAAAAATTATTTAATAAAAAAATATTAAGCCCGGCGAGGTCTAAAACACTCGCCGGGTATCATCAATCTTTCATTCTTATAACAGACACGTTATCGTGTCTGTTTATATTTCCACCATTAACTTCAACTATAAAAGTTAATGGGATAAATTTTACTGCTTTAAAATTCTTAATACAATCATCGACATCTGAATACAGGTCTGTTATAGAGATCATCATGGATACTTCATCCAAATGTTTCTCTATATATTCATCCCAGCTGGCGAACACAACTCTGTGTGATGTGCCGCCACGACCTTTTATGCCTTCTCTTGAAAAATAACTTTCAATTTCGTTAAAGTTATTTTTCAAGAACGTTTTTTGTTGATGTATATCTACATCCGCGACAATCAGTTCGATCTTGTTGAAATACTTCGCGGATGAAAATATGACATGACCTGCCCTTTTGAGGCTTCTGTTGTTTACACTCCCACTGCTGTCAATATGAACCAGCAGTGTTCCAATCCCCGTGTTGTCGTTGACACTTATTCTTCCGGGAAGATACCTCCCACTTCCCGAATATAGTATTTTATTCGGGGTTCTCCAGTTTCTCCTGGAAGTTTTCTGGAAAGCTCTGTTTTTGATCGCTTTTTCCAGAATTTGTTCCCAAGGAATTGTTACCTGGAGAAGTTCCTCCAGCGTTTCAGCAGTTTCACTGCCTATTTCTCCCCTCTCTTTTTCTAAATTATATATCGCTCTAACTTGTGATATATAATTCTCTGTTGCCTCTCTTTGTTCAGGGGAGATTTGCTGATTTATATCTAAACTAACCGTAAACGAATTTCCGTCGCTTTCTGTTACGGTTAGTGATTTTTCTCCATCTGCTACAGTATTTTTCTCAATCTTTACTGTGGAATTATTGATCAACCATTCGTATACGTCCTCTTCCGTTTTTAATTCTGCTGGAACATTCTTTAAAATGTTCCAACAGTTAAACGGTCTTGACAAATTAAGTTTGGCAAGATGTGAGTCAATTACATGATCGCAGGCGACGTTCCACATTTGACCGTCACGATCTCCTCTTCTGATATCGTGACGTCTGATAATATGATTCCACTCGTGTAATAGAATGTCAATCATATTTATCGCCTTATAATTTTCATCCCCGTCTATTATGTCCGAATTAATGTAAATTACGTTTTCAAACTGACCGTTATTTTTATCAATTCGGACATATCCTTCGTATGCATTGTCTTTGTTTGTAAAAAATTTGATCCGTGTTGCATACAGACACAGACCAAAAAATCTATATTTTGCACCAGATAATTTTAATCTGGCCTTTTTCAACATTTCCTCTGCTTTTTTTGACATTTCATTTTCCTTTCTAAGCGGCTGCTTATTTCTAAGCAGCCGCAATTTTGTTATTTGTTAATCGTCACTTTGTTGTCTAGAATCGAGGACTTTTCCAATAACTCCAGGATTCTTTTCTTCGATTTTAGACAACAGATCAAGTACATCCAATTTTGCTTTCGTCTTGACCGATTTATCGATCAAGACGATCTCTTTTAAAAGGAGGAGTGCTAATGCGGACTCCTCCTTCAGATATTTATTGACAATGTTGACGAGATCTTTCGTCAACTTGTCTTTTGTTGTTTTGCCATAATTATTCACAAAATAATTAATTATGGCAAATATCATCGCATACCGATCGATAATATCGACCGGTAATTCGAAGCTTTCTGAGTCGTTAAAGATCTTCTCCATATCGAATTTTGAGAAGATCTCGTAGTACTTTACAAATTGGGAAGCTGCTTCCTTCCCAACATGCCCCGTTGCATAATACAACAGCATGTCAGGGGGCATTGTTGCCCCCAGTGTTTTTTCGTATTCGACAATGAAATTGCTCAAACGCGTCCATTGTCGAACCGATGCCCACGGGGTATCGATTTGCTCTTCCTCTTGAAAATGTTTAGCATACATAGTATGCCCCAGGAAAGATACTATTGCCGGGTGAACAATTCTAATTGCAAAATTGTTCTTCCACTCGTTAAAGTCGGGGTGGACAGGCAATTTCACACACCGGTTTATGATCGCTGACGACAGCGATCTATATCCTGCTTTGTTTGAATCGTTTCCGGCGAGAACTAGGCCAACATTCGCCGGAAGTCTGTATCCTCTTATTGACCTTTCTGTAAAGCACTCCTGCATTAAAGCAAGGTGCTCCGGTCCACAAAGGTGGACATCATCCCAAAAGAATACAACAATGTCGTATTCTTTTGAACGTTTATGGAGTTCTACCAGGATATCTGGTATACTCCACTCCGTTGCCAAAATCTTTTTTCCTTCTTCAATAGGAATATAGCGAAATCGCGGGATTCCGCCATATTCTTCGATCGGTTTTAACGCTGGCTGAATCGTTAACAGTGTCCAGTTCAGGTCTTTAACTTTACTACCGATGACTGCCGTTTTCCCGATGCCCGGGCTCCCCTCAAGATATGGGATCGCAACAGATCCCTTCTCGAAGATTTCCTCCTTTGTCTGTAGGATGATGTTACCGATAACAAAGTTATCGATAACAAAAGAAATGCTCTTCGAATTCTTTTCAGTAATTTCCATTGTCGGCATTTTTTTATCTCCTTTCTGTTTAATTAAAAAGATACCCTAAAGTATCTTATGCATT
>DYLN01000190.1 GCA_020722085.1 Melioribacter roseus | reverse complement strand
AAGAAAATCTATGTCGGGATTTAATACTTATCATTTAACAAGTTATGTTACTAATATGTTATTGATAAATTTTCCTAATGGGCAATCTAGGTTAATAAGGTCACAACCGCACGGCATTCCAAAAGAAATTAACATGCTGTTCAACTAATTTTTTCACCTCCGAGATTGAAGATTCGTCCGTTACCATAAATTCTGCCCTTATAAGAAAAAGCGGTGCAATAAATTCATCGGCTAAAATTTCTGGATCTATTTTTTTAATGATTCCATGCTTAACCATTTCTCCTAAGATCATCCCGCATAACGTCCGCAGCTCGGATAATAAGCCATTAACCGAAATTTCACGTCCCGAGATTCTGCTGAACTGTTCCATCAGTAGCAGCCGCATGAATTTTTTTTCTTCGGGTTTATCCCATAGGTCAATCAATTTATTTGAAAAAGTTATTAAAAACCTCTGAGGAGTTGTCAGTTCCTCCAGCAGCTCGTCGCTAAGTATTTTTTCATTTAAGTCCAAGAATCTATATTTATCAATAATCGAAAGAAAAATTTCCTCTTTTGACTTAAAATGGTTATAGACGGCACTTTCGCGGATGCCTACTCGCCTTGAAATGTCTCTTATTGAAGTAGCTGCGTAACCAGATTGGGCAAATAAATTTAATGCAGTTTCCAGTATTTTTTCTTTTGTACCCTTTAACTTCGGCATAAAAATAATTAATTAATGAACGTTCGTTAATATAATTTTTTTTAAGCTAAATTATCAACCGATATGTTATTGTTTATAATATTTTTTAACTTTGTTGAAAAATAGGCTCTTTCCGCTATAGACAAGTTTGAGGACTGCAGTGGCAAAGAAGATTTTTATACAGCTTGCATTTATTCTTTTTTTATTGACGAGCTGTCAAACCAAAAGTGACAAGGAGTTTACAGTTTGGATAGGCGGTGCTCCACAGGAAATAGATTTCTGGCAAAAACTCATAGATGATTACAACCGTCAGTCAGGTAACAATGCAATACTCGTCAGACAGCCCACATACACTGATCAGCGGAGGCAAAGTTTAATTATATCGCTGGAAGCAAAGCAGCCGAACCCTGATTTGTTTTTAATGGATGTTGTATGGATTGACCAATTTGCAAAATCGAATTGGCTCGAGCCGCTGAATAAATATATCGAACGCGATAATTATTCGACCGACAATTTCTTCGGCAGAGTAATTAATTCCGTTGATAAGTTCGAAGGAAATATTTACGCTCTGCCTGTATTTATGGACATTGGACTTTTATACTACAGAAAAGATTTGCTGAAAAAGTACGGCTTTTCCGCTCCGCCGCAGACTTGGAAACAGTTAGTTGATGAAGCAGTATTGATTCAAAAAAAAGAACGGGAGAGGAATAAAAATTTCAACGGCTTTGTATGGCAGGGTGCACAGTACGAAGGATTGATTTGCAACTTTCTCGAATTTATTACATCGCACGGCGGATCAGTTATGAATAACGGAAAAATTTGGTCGAATACTCCCGCAAATGTTGAGGCACTTAAGTTCATGCACGATCTTCTTTATAAATACAAAATTTCTCCGCCAAACACCTTCACTGAAATAAAGGAAGAAGAGGTAAGGCGTTCGTTCCAAAACGGGAATGCGTTGTTCGAAAGAAATTGGACTTATGCCTGGAATCAGCACCAAAGCAGCGGTTCTTCCGTAAAAGGAAAAATCGGAATTGCACAGCTTCCGCATAAGGAAGGGTTTGGTTCAACTTCGGCTTTGGGCGGCTGGCATGTTGGTATGTCAGAATATTCCGATGTAAAAAACGAAGCATGGGATTTTATTAAGTTTATTACTTCATTCAAAACACAAGAAAAATTGCTTCTAAATGTGGGATGGAATCCTGGCAGAAAAGATGTTTACCACGATTCGGTTTTGTTAAATCAAATTCCGCGATTGAAAATTTTATACGAAGTATTTAATCACTCGGTATCAAGACCCGTAATTCCATATTATGCTCAAGTCTCAGAAGCAATGCAGAGATATGTGAACAATTGTCTTGCAAATAAAATTTCTCCTGCAGACGCGCTTAAAGAGCTGCAAAAACAAATAAATAAAGTTACAGCAATCTATGAAGAGCATTAAAAATATTTTTTCAAATAACGAAACATGTTCGGCATATTTGTTTAATCTTCCTACAATTATAAGCGCGCTGGTGTTTATTTTTTTGCCGGTAATTGGGACACTTATTACGAGTCTATTTCGTGATGTCACCTATCTACCCGGTAAATTTTTATGGTTTTCGAATTACGAAAGATTGTTCGCCGACCCGCACTTTTGGCAATCTGTAAATTTTACTCTTTTGTTTGTCATAGTATCTGTTGTATTGGAATTATTTTTCGGATTAATCTTTGCGCTCGTTTTAAATGAAGCAATTCCAGGCAGGGGATTTTTAAGGATTGCAATTTTGGTTCCATGGGCTATACCAGTGGCAATATCGGCGAGAGTCTGGCAGCTTATTTATCATTTCGATTATGGATTACTGAATTTCATTTTTATGAAGCTCGGGATCTCAAACACACACATTAATTGGCTCGGTTCTTCCAGCGGCGCGTTTATTTCAATTGTTATAAGCGATGTTTGGAAAACAACACCATTCATGACAATAATTTTATTAGCCGGGTTGTCAACAATACCTCGCGTTTTATATAAGCAGGCTGAAATTGACGGCACAAATTTTCTGCAGAGATTTTTTCGAATTACTTTCCCCCTTTTAAAACCAGTTATTGTAGTTGCTCTTTTGTTCAGAACAATAGATGCGATAAGAATTTTTGATCTTATTTATGTTTTGACCGGCGGTGGACCAGGCGGCAGTACAACATCTATTTCGCTTTATGCATACAATTATTTCGTTTCGGGCGATTTCGGTTATGGATCCGCTGTTTCTGTAATTGTATTTATCCTTGCAGCAATGCTTGCACTGCTTTATATACGTTTTGGACGATTCGGCGAGGTGATAAAATGAGAGAAGAATCGTGGATCAAATTGTTGAAATTTTTGGGCTCCGCATTTCTGCTGATATTTTGTCTTTCTCCGTTTGTCTGGATGCTTTTAATTTCGTTCAGTTCGCAGCCGGATTTTCTTTCTGCAAATGTAAAACTTATTCCTACATTTAATAATTATGTGCAGATTTTACTCAATAGTTCGGTTCACATTTTAGACTATTTAAAAAACAGTATTATTGTTGCGCTGGTTTCAGCATTTTTTACAACTTTCTTTGCAGGTTTATCGGCTTACGCGATCACGCGTCTTCGCTTTCCGGGAAGAATTTTAATTCCTCTGCTGCTGCTCGGCTTCTCGATGTTTCCGCAAATAAGCATTGTCGGTTATTTATTCAAGCTCCTTACCGCAGTTGGCTGGATAAACACTTACTATGCGTTGATTTTTCCTTACATCACACTTGGTCTTCCTCTTGCATTGTGGATTATGCTGAGTTATTTTTCACGGGTATCGTTGGAACTCGACAAAGCTGCTTTAATTGACGGTGCTACGCGGTTTCAAATTTTACAAAAAATAATTTTTCCGATTTCGCTTCCGGGGCTGCTTTCTACTTTTATTTTGATTTTTATTTACTCGTTCAATGAATTTCTTTTTGCACTTATGTTCACAATTGATTATAACGCTCGAACTATTCCGATTGGCATCGCGCTGTTCGAAGGTTTTTACGGACAAATTCCCTGGGGCTACACAATGGCTGCAGCCGTAATTGCTGTGGTGCCTGTGATTTTATTAATCGCATTTTTCCAGAAGTACATAATTCAGGGTTTGACGGAAGGAGCCGTTAAAGGGTAACACTAACTTACTCATAGAAATACATTTGTAATAAGGGTACATGAAATGAAAAAGGTTGTTATCAACAATATCAAGAAAGATTTTTTTACCGTTAGGCGCGGAAGAGTTTCTGCATTGAAAGGAATCGATTTGGAAATTGAAGCCGGAAGTTTT
>DYLN01000189.1 GCA_020722085.1 Melioribacter roseus | reverse complement strand
TTACGTATCGGCCTTCGGCAAAAAATTCATTTCCAATGAATTTTTTGGGTTTAAATTTCTCAGCATTATCTGTAATGATTAATTCAGATTAAGAGATACAAGAAAGCGTTGTCACAAATGATGGAATAAATACTGAACCTTAATCTTAACCTGATCTCAGCACTCCCACGTTAACATCAAAATCTAACATCCTCTTTCGATTCGAAATTATTTTCGATATATTCGCATTTGTGTTAAGATTTTCAAACCGGACATACGAGAGACACGTCACTCGTCACATGTAACTCAAAAAAGAAAGGTCTAAAGTGATGTTAAGAAAATTAACTCTATTGATGATACTTTGCATAGTCTGTGCCCCGCAATCTAGCGGCAGGTTAGCCAAAACGTTAGTAAAAAAGAATGAAGCAAGTGAGAAGATTCCAAAATCCAGCCGATAACACAGGCTATATGCCATTAAAACGGCGTTGTTGCCGCAACCGTTAGCGTTCATGCTGAAATTCGTACATCCAATAATATTTTTCAAAAAAATGTTTGTTAATCTAATTCTATTTGGTAAATTTGCCAAATAGAAAATGATAAGTTGATTAATGAGAGATAGTACTGACAAACAATACGGTAAAGAGGCTGATATTTTTAAAGCCTTATCTCATCCAACAAGGATACTTATTCTTTATAGTATCAAGGAAGGACGGCTTACAGTTACAGAACTTGCCGAAAAAGCAGGAATAGATATATCTACTATGTCAAAACACCTTGATGTATTGAAAAGATATAAAATAATTGTAGGCGAAAAAATTAAGAATACCGTGTACTATAAAATTAATATACCTTGTGTCTTTAATTTTTTGAATTGTGCCAAATCTGTAATATCAGGTTCTAAAAATTGTGAAGAAGAATAATTTTTGAACATAAAACATTTAACGAAATAATAAAAAGAAAACAACAATGAATGAATTTGAAAAAATTATCAGTAGTATGGATTTCAGTTTTTGTGCAACCGGCAAACATAAAATTGATGCCTCAACCTTTCTTTCGTCTCGGGATGCCATACTTTTAGATGTCAGGGCAAAAGAAGAAACAGCAACCATCAAATTAAACCTCAAGCATCATTTACCCGTAATTGAAATACCCTTCAATGAACTACCGTTAAAAATTGACCAATTACCCAAGGATAAATTCATTGGAGTGTTTTGTTCCAGTGGCGTAAGAAGCGCCATCACATTCGCTTATTTAAAATCAAAAGGTTTTGAAAATGTGAAAATGATAGAAGGTGGTTATCCGCAATTGATGGAAGCAGTTATGCCGGGTAAGATTTATAAACATATTAATAAATAAGGATTTAGCATATGAATATTTGGTTGTTAGCGATTGTTATTCTACTGCTCGCTGTATTTATGGTTATGACCGGTCATGGTGGTGGTAATTTTTTTATCATCGCCTTGGTTCTGGCAGGAATTGAAATGCATATTGCAGCTACATCGGTTCAATTTATTTTATTAGTAGCCGCTTCTGGTGCCATGTTAGTTTTTGGCAGTAAAAAATTTGTTGAATGGAAACTGGCGGTTCTCATGGGCATATTAATTGGAATATCTGCTTTTGCCGGCGGATTTTTCTCCAGGTATGTTGATGAAAAACCGCTTAAGCTTATCTTGTCGATATTACTTTTTATTCTTGCCATGTTGATGATAAAACCTGTAAAAGGCGAGGTAATACAAAACATTAAAACAGGCTGGAGATACTTGCCTGTTAAATCGTTTGACGATACAGCTATATATTACATTAATCTGTTAATAGTGGTTCCTGTTGTTTTATCCTTTGGATTTATTGCGGGTATGGTTGGCATCTCGGGAGGATCTTTTATGGTTCCATTATTAGTATTGGCGTGTAGTGTGCCCATGAAAAATGCGGTTGCCACAGCAAGCACATTGGTTGCTGTTTCCGCTTTGTTTGGTTTTGCAGGACATGTTATTTCAGGACATTTTGATTACAAGATAGCTGTCCCGCTTGCCATTGGAGGTGCCATTGGAGGTCTCATAGGTGGAAGTATAGCCATAAAATCCAAGCCTAAATTGTTGAAAATTCTTTTTGCAGTTACAACGCTTGTTGCGGCTATTATTATGGCGTATAAAGTTTTTTATTAAAAAAACATTTACCTTACAAAAAGAGGGGTTATACAAAGCCTTTCTTTGTTTTAGTGCAAGAATATGATAAGAAAAAGATTTTCTTTTGTTTTCATTCTGGCAATAATTGCGAATACGAGTCTATTTGGACAAAAGGACTCTTCCACGATATTTTTTGATGCCAGCTTGCGTGAACGTTTTGAAGCGTGGAACGGAATGAATGCCAAGAATTATGGTGACCCGAATGGAGTTGGCAATCTTAATGATAATATTTTATTTCAAAGAGTTATTGCAGGGTTTAACTATACCCCAAGCAATAGAATAACCATATCAGCCCACCTACAAGACTCACGAGCGTTGGGCTGGTCGTTGCGCAATGCAAAATATCCTGATTTATTTAAGATTAGAGAATCTAACACAGAAACACCTTATTACATCAGAAACCCCAATGAAGAGTTCTTTGAAATTCACGATTTGTTTTGCGAATACAAGGGTTTATTGATTGACAGTCTGACAATAAAAGCAGGACGACAAAAAATATATTTTGGTGATAAACGTATTTTTGGTCCCGGAGAATGGGGCAACACAGGTAACTGGACTTGGGATGCTGTAAAACTTTCATATTCTAATAATAATAATTTTATAAGTGCATTTATTGGAGGCACTAAAATACACGACCCTAAAAAAACATCGATACCATTTACTAATACCGAATTTTGGGGCGGTGGAATTTATGCTCATTATCATCTCCCGGATATAATCAATATTGAACCATTCTATGCTTATAAAACAGCAGGGTCGGCAGATTACATCAATACATTGAGTTTTTATCGGCACTGGACAGGGATGAGATTATTTTATCCCGATTACCATTCATTTGATTATGATTTTACGATTGTAAAAGAATTTGGACACGAAAACACTCAGTATATAGATGCTTATGCTTATGTTGCTCAAATAGGGTATCAATTCAAATCATTATTTTCAAAACCCCAATTAAGTTTGCGTAGAAGCTACGCCTCCGGCGGAATTGTGGGAGAAAATATTAAAACATTCGATCCGGTTTATGGTGCGAGCGACAGCTACTATGGTCGAATGAACCTTGTAAAGTGGTCTAATATAGCCGACAATGAAATCGCACTGGAGTTATTCCCCTTAAAAAAGTTGTCAATTGAAATAAGCTATAACAATTTTCGGATACCGTCGCCTGAAAATGTTACATTGTTGAAAACAATTATATTAAAGTCCGGAGAGCATTATCTTAGTGATGAATTAGATGTTTTTATACGTTATAAAAAACTTAGCGATTTCGAATTTATTGGAGCTTTTGGATATTTTCGCCCCAGAAATATCATGCCAATAAACAACCTGCAGGCAAAAAACGCAAGATGGTGTGCTTTGCAGATTCTTTACTCATTCAATCAAAAATAAAAACACTTATCCCGATTAGGATCATAAATATTTATAAACAAAATTGATAACTGGCTGGAAAAACAGTAGATATACAATAGAAATACCCGAAATAAATGAATAAAAAAACAGATATGACAAAGCACGAAACGCTAACAAAGTGTATATGTCATAAGGGTTTAAGTGGGTATTCAAGCGTTGTAGCCCGCTCAAACTTTCGTGTCGGTGGACAGGAAACTGCCTCGCAATTCCTTACGGCACATACACTCAACCGTTGTGCGGCATACTAAAAAAAACACACACACAAATGGCACAACTTGTCCCGACACGGCGGGATATGGTTTTTGCTGATACACAAAGCCAACATCGAAAAAATCCAAAGAGCTATTTTTTAGCCGACACAAATTCAAAATTAATTCAAAATTAAAAACTAAATTTGCTGCATGAAACTATTAC
>DYLN01000188.1 GCA_020722085.1 Melioribacter roseus | reverse complement strand
ACCTCTAATTAGTGTAATTCCCTGTAAAGTACACTCGCCTCGCTCCGCTTCGCTTTGCGAGGCGAGATTTTTTTAATCGGGGCCGTGTCCCGATGCGTGTCCCGATGCTTTCAATCGGGGCGTGTCCCGATGCTTTCAATCGGGGCTTTTTATCGGGGTTCGTGTCTTATTTCACCAGGTTCATCTTCTTCGTCATGTGAAATGCGCCGGCGGTCATTTTTGCAAAGTAAATTCCGCTTGCCACTTTATTGCCGAAGTTATCCGTTCCGTCCCAATCAACTGTATATTTTCCCGCGTTCATCAGATCGTAGTTAATTAATCTTTTAACCTCGCGTCCCATTACATCATAAATAATTAAAGATACTTTCTCAGGACGTGCAACAGAAATCTGCATCTTCGTTGACGGGTTAAACGGATTGGGATAGTTCTGCGACAGCAGGAAATCTTCCGGTATGTTATTGTTGTCGAGAACTACCCCTGCGGGCGGTTTGTGCGGATCGCCGTGGCATGTTTTGCAGTTTAACTGCGTCATAACATTATTAAGAACAGCAGGACCATGGCATGCCAGACACTGCTGAATGTCTGCCGGAGTAACATAAGTATAAGTAAACTGCTGTGCATAAAGTGCGTTAAGATATTCGACTGTCTTTGCAGCAACATCGCCGGCGAGGCGCGCGCACCTTTCTTTCCTTTCGATGTCGCCGACTTTCTTCTGTGCGGTAATGCACCACTCAGTTACAGACACATGACACAATGGACTGCCCGAAACATTCTGAGGCAAAGCATCATTGTATTTCTTTTCTGTGTACTTACCCTGCACTGCGAAATCATTTGCCGTATCGCTCGGAAATTCTGCCTGGCAGTACCATCCCCACAATTCATTAATAATTTTGTTCGCATTTGTTTTATCAACACACAAACTTATAATTGCAGCCGCTCCGTTGAGAGTGCCGCATAAAGTTCCCCAGCCTACTCCGCCGCCTCCGCCGTAATACATTATTTCCGACGGTAAATTGGTATAAGGTTCTCCTACAACGGTTTTCAGCGAGTCAAGTATGGCACCAAAAACGCCGGCACAGCAAGCCATCCCGTTATAATATAGATAGTGTGCTCTATCCCTTACAGTATCCGGATCTAAAGGCTGGTATGGCCACGGCCATGTGGGATTTTTTGTCCCGGCTAAAATTTTTCCGCCGGCTAAAATATCAAGTCCCGCAACACCAGCAACTGCACCTATAGCATACTTTGAAGTGTTGGTTAAAAATTCTTTTCGTGTAATTTCTTTTGACATAATTCAGCTCCTTAATTTTAGGTTTGGTTTTCTTGTTTGAACTCACCACTTTGTGGTTAGTTTTTCTATAATTACAGCAATTCTTTTATCGGATGAACTTAGCTGCCATGCTTTCTGAAAATATTTTAAAGATTTTTCTTTATCACAGTAAAGCCACAGTATTCCCAGTTCAACGGCAAGTTCGTATTCGTTATTTCTTTCGATAAGTCCTTCTTCAAGATTCCGTGTTAGCTCCGGACACGGACAATCTTCAATTTCCGGATCGGTATTTATAATGCAGTCAATATCTTCTTTAACAAGATTGTAAAACAAATCAACTGCCTTATTCAGTTGATCTGTCTGCGTGTAACAAATAATCAATTTCTTTTTTGCCTTGTTCTCTGCAGGGCAGACTGCAATTACTTCTTCAAGCTCCTTGATTGCCGAAGAATAATTACGAACTAAAAAATGATAATTGCCAAGCATTTCACTCATAGCTCTTATTCATCCTCTGCAAATTTGCAGGAACAACCCGACCACCTACCTTTCTCACAAAGTTCAAAAACGAAGTCACACCTCTCAAGCCGCCAGTCGTTCGAGGTCTGACGACTGACGATCAAACCTCGACTGACTAGTAAGCCGGAAGCTATATTTTTTTGAAGGCAGACGTTCCGACATACACAATTTCTCTGCCAAATTTTTAACGAAATGTTATTGCTGCAGAATTGGTTTTTGAAATGAAATACAAACAGAACCGAAAAAAAGATAAGATATACCGTTGCACGTATTGCAGCATTAACGATTAACTCATTTAATCAAAAACTGTTTAACTGTTTGCAGCGTTTTGATGCAGATGCATCACCGTGCTTAATTTTCTTCGATGCCGGTTGATTTTAAGTGACGCCAGATTGTTGTTCGGTTTACGCCAAGGATACGCGCAACTTTTGTTTTGTTCCAGCGGTGTTTGTTCAGAAGTTCTATGAGGGCTGCTGTATTAATTTTATTTTCTGTACGACTATTGTAGGGATTTACAACTTTGCTGCCGGGACAATCGTTAAGCTGCGTAATATAGGATGGCAAGCTGCACAGGGTTATTTTGTTATCATCTTTGTTTCTTATAAAAGAATATTCAATTACATTCTCAAGCTCACGGATGTTTCCCTGCCAGTAGTAGTTGATCAGAATATTCAATGCTCTGTCTTCAACATCTTTTATTTCTTTATCATAAAGAAGATTGAACTTCTGAATAAAATGTCTTATCAAAAAAGGAATATCTTCCTTTCTTTCGCGCAGAGGCGGAACGTAAATTGGTATTACGTTTAATCTGTAATAAAGATCTTCTCTGAAGTTTCCGTTCTTAATTGCTTCTTTAATGTTGACATTGGTTGCCGCAATAATCCTCACATCCACTTTTCTTGTGAGGGATTCGCCCAATCTTTCAAAAGTTCCTTCTTGAATTACGCGCAGAAGCTGCGTCTGCATTTGAAGCGGCATCTCGGCTATTTCATCCAAAAAAATTGTTCCGCGGTCTGCAAGTTCGAATCTGCCAACCCTGTCTTTAACCGCATCGGTAAAAGCACCTTTTGCATGCCCGAAAAGCTCGCTTGCAAGCAGATTGGGCGGAAGAACAGAGCAGTTTACTTTTACAAATTTTTCTTTTCTTCTTTTGCTTGTCGCCTGAATTGCATTTGCAATCATTTCTTTGCCGGTACCTGTTTCACCCTGAATTAAAACTGCCGCATCGGTGTAAGCAATTTCATGAATAAGATGAAATATATCCGTCATCGCTTTGGTGTGACCGACAATTCCGTAAAAGTTGGTGTTGTCTCTCAGGTACTCGTTAATAGAATTTTCGTAGAGAAAATCGCGGAAGGAAACTACCCCGCCCATCGGATTGTTATCCGAATTTTTTAAAATTGACGCATTCAGCTTGATGGAAATTTGACGTGAGTTTTTACAGATATACTTCGTTTTAAAATCATAAATACTAACACCAGATTCAAGCACGTTTGCCAGAGGACAGCCGAATAAACAAAAATCCGATTGAAAAATATCTTTGCAGAATCTGCCAATAGCTTCTTCTTTTTTAAAGCCGGTTATTCTTTCTGCCGCACGATTTAAAAAAGTGATTCTGAAATTTTTATCAACCGTAAACAATCCTTCGGCTAATGAATCAAGTATTTCTTCTTTAAAATTCTGACTTTCTATCATAACTCTATTTTTTCTTGTGCTGCTACAAATGAATGAAATATCAAAATATTTTTCCCTTACAAATAATAATTAAAAGGAGATTAAATTTAAATAGCGGTTTAATTTTTCAAAAAAGACATGCGGACATAAAATCGGAATTAATTCTAATCATTGAAAATGAACCCTATCTCATTCCTATGTGACTTTTAATTACTATGGTCTTTATCCTTTCTATAAATATTTAATCCTCGTTAGAGTCCGAAGACTCTTTCTGAGCCGTTCTTTGCCTGCCGTTTTTTTCCTTTAAAAAATATTTGAGTTTGGTTTGTAAGTGCCTATCTTTGCATAATTATTTTTCACAAAGTAACAAAAACCAGCCGATAAACTTAAAACGAAATATTTAGTCTGTACTCTCTTACTCACTCACATTACGCAGAATGTCAATTGGAATTGCAGGGTGACTAAAAAGTGATTATTCAACAATAAATTCGTAAATAATTAGTGGAATTCGCGGCTTATATATTAAAAAACATTACTTTTTAGTCACCCTCATTAATGAAC
>DYLN01000044.1:2428-24738 GCA_020722085.1 Melioribacter roseus | reverse complement strand
TAAATGCAATATATATTAATCCGCCAACTCCTGCTAGGAATGCTGAAGTAATATAAAAACGCCCCAGCCATCGATGAAGGACTGGATAACGCGAACGAATTATTTTTATTAATTGAATACTGCCCAAAACAAGAATTATTCCACCGGTTACAAAGTGCAAAACAAGACCACTTGTAGCAGTTGTTTTTGTTTCGTCGTATAGACTAATTACGATCTGATTCCACAGATGCATATTTCCATTAAAAAATGTTGTAGCATAAAAGGAGAGAATATACAAACCGAATAAACCTGCACTTATCCAGGCAGTGGATATCAATGCTAACTTACTCCACCTAAATAACGCAGAACTAGTTTTTTGAAAATCAAAATTAAAAGGTGTCCTTTTCAAAGTAATATTTTTTACTGTCGATTCATTAAACATATTGCACAACCTTATATTTTTTTGAATTATTATTTCGAATAACTTATCAGCAAAATATTTTTATTATTCTGAAAGAAAAAAGAAATAGATTATTAAGCATAAGGACGTTGCAATGGTTTAACACTATCTATTAGTTGTATCAACATTTTTTCTTTGAGCGATAAAAAAATAAATAACATCTAAATTACTATGGACGATTTTGGGCCATCCAAATACCGGCTGAAGGTTCTATTTGATAAGTTCTGCAGCCAGCCTCTCAATTAAATTGTCCTTCAACTGTTCTAATTTCAATCCCATTTGCTGTAAAAATAATATCTCCATTCATTTTACCTTTTTTGAGATACAACCATTAACTGTATTTTGGGCTCTTACTTGTCCACTTGATAATGTAACAGTTAAAGAAAAATTTCAATTCTCATTCAAATCAGCAATGTCGCTTTCTGAATAAGTTCATCTAAAAAGATAGTCCATCTACCAGCAAAAGGATTAATTGATGGAGATGTAGGTTCATCACCTTTACAGCCTTCGACTAAAACGAAGATAAAAGCTATTACTAGTTTTTCATATAAATATTTCATAATTATTCTCTTATTTACTTTATTAATAACATTGACTTAGTCTCACTAAAAGTTGGAGAGCTTAATTGATAGAAATAAATTCCGCTTGCTAATCCCGTCGCATTGAAATTAATTGTATGTACACCTTCATTTAATTCACCGTCAATTAAAGTAGCAACTTCACTCCCAAGTAAATTATAAATCTGGAGTTTAACAACATCTCGTCTTGGTAATGAAAATTTAATTGTTGTAGAAGGATTAAATGGGTTGGGGTAATTTTGCATCAAAACATACTGATTAGGTAAAGTGGATTGTTCTGATTTTACATCAGTGGTATAATCAATTCTTAGATATTCCAGGTAATCAATTTCGGTGATGCCCGTTAACGGTGCTCCTTCTTTTAAAGCAACTGTGAGCATATGACCTTCTTTACTTATAAATTCATAAATCTTTACTTCCCACTGATTCATTAGTGTACCTAAAGAATCATAATTTTTCTGGATATAATCATTAAAAAGCTTTAGAACTTGAATATCTCCATGAGGAGTACTCAGAGTTCCAAAACCTACTGGAGTAATATGTTGATTCAGTGTTGTATAGCTCGCATCTACATAAAATATTGAATCGAGTACTATAAATTCAGTACTGATATCAAGTGGGAGAGGTGTCTTTAAAAAATCGATTGTGTCTACAAAAGTTTTATTTGTAAGACTATCAACAACACCCAACCATACAACCATGCTATCTGAAATTTGATAAAACTCGTAGTAATTCTCAGTTTCATTAGGAGTTGTATAAGAATATTTTTTACAATGTGTTGCGGATTGAAAATAATTGGTATAAGGCGATTGACTGATGGGAATTCCTTCTCCCAAATTCGACTCCTCAAGTTCTACATTTGGCATTACCCAGTGCTGTGGGTCATAGTAATTTGTATCTCCGACATCCATCCGAATAATCGTATCACTTGGATGATAGTAAACCCCAGGCATATAAAACCATTTGATTGAATTTTGAGGGGCAAAGGCGAATGTCAAATCATTAGCAGTTATAACAGGTGCATCTGCAGGATTTGATGTTTTATTTAATTTATATCCCCTATTAAGAATTTTAATGGAGTTTACTTTCTTAAATAATCTTTGAGGTGTGTGTAAATTTGGTTTACCCAAAATTAGAACCCGACTACGAGTAGTAAAGCAAATTGGATTTTCTGATGCAGAAGTAGAACCGCATAAAGCGAAAAAAATAAACAACAAGTATAATGCTGTAGTGATGTAAGTGTATAACTTATCTTTCATATCTTCTTTCCTTTTCTTAATTATTATTGGTAAAGTTTGATTTTTAGGTTATTTAATCTGATAAGCTCTAAATAGAATGTAATGAGTAAAATCACCAAGAAACAGAGCAGCGGCCATAAGTTCTGATTCTTTGAGAAGAATGAAACTTTATTATATAATAATACACTTGCTGTAATAGCTGAATTTTCTTTTTCAGCTTTAGCATAAATGTTTCCAAAGGGATCAATATAGCCGGTTAATCCGCCGTTGGAACAACGAGCCGCTGCTCTTCGATTTTCAATACACCTTAAACGAGTAAAATTGTCAATTTGATTTAAGAAATATTCTATTTGCCACCAAGTTTCAAATGATAATTGAACAAAACATTGAGCACCTTCTTTACTCATAGAAGCCCAGATGTTTGGATAATTCTGTTCAAGACAGGTTGGAGTTCCAACTTTTATTTTTCTACCGTCGTTAGTAGTTAATTCAATTAATTTGATTTCTGAGCCCGGTTTGAAGAATTTTACATCATTGCTTGGAACTGGGAAGAATGGAATCATAGCGAAAAATTTATGATACGGAACAACTTCGTGACCTGGGGTTAACCGAACTTTATCATAATACTGACCTTTTGCACATGAACCGTCTGAAGCGGGATTGCCTATACCGTTCGGAATGAACAATGCATTTCTGTTTACAGCTCTTAAATCATTTTTATTGGTTGTATCAGGAATTACCTGCATTCCAGCTAAAAGCGGAGTATTCCAATCATTTACGGCAGAGTCGATAAAATTGAGAATAATACTGCTATTGCCGTAATCGATAGCTCCTTCGTGCCATACATAAAGATCACTTCTTAATTTTTTTTGATTTAGTTCATAATCAACTGAGTCGGTAACAAAAGTCAACCGTTCAATTTTTTTTATCGATTTTGCTGGTGTATTATCAAATACGCTAAAGTCTGTATTGATTAAGGTAATATTTATTTTATCTTTTATGTCACGATTAATTTCATAGTGTCGGACTTCGTAATAAATTAAAGGTGGAATGAGCATGAGAGAGAATATTCTTAAAATACCAACTGTGACCCATTTCCAATTTTTGCCTAATAATATTTTTCTTTTGTAGACAAAAAATAATAATACATTGAATAGCATTACCCAAAAGGCAATTGACCATTCACCAAACAAGTCGATAAATTGTATAAAAATTATGTTTTGTGTTTGAGAGTGTGAAAGCATTGGATAGCTGAATGTAAATTCGAACTTTTGATAAATCCATTCCCAGAGAGAAATAATGAAAGGAAATATTTTTAAGGAATTTTCAAACCCATATTTCTTTTTGAATAGATATAAAAAAGCAAATGAAACAGTAGGCATAAATAATTCGTCTAGTCCAGCAAAGAGCATAAGCCACTGGTCTTTTGCAATTACTAATGAGCCCCAACCAATTATTAAATAAGCAGTCACTGAAAATAAAGAAGCTCGTCCGTAAAAACTCCAGAATGTATTTTTATTTTCCAAATCGAAAAACAGTGGTACAAAAGCAAACCAGGCAAGGAATGAAAGATTTATATCTGTATAACCGCACCAGGAAAAACCATATAAAAGAGCAGAAATCAACCATAGTGGAAATTTTCTCTTTTCTCTCTTTTTACTTGGATTTCTTTTATTTACCAGCTTTTGTAAAAATTCTTTTTTCTTCTCAGAATGTTGTTTATTTCGATGCTTTATCTTCATCTTCTTTTTCTGATTTATATCCAAATAGATAGTCAATATTCTTTTTTAAGAGTAATTTTATTAACGCAAGGTTCCGACAAATGTCATAGTAAAAAATGTAACAATTCTTAGTGCATCAACAGATTCAGGAAATCTTGGTATCATATAATTGATTGAAATAGGCACATTTCCTAACTTTGCCCCCAGCAAGTCTGTGTAAAAATGACTGCCATAAATAAACCCTGTACTTACTCCAATCCCTTCAAAGGTCCATGAAACTAGTGCTGATGTTGAAAAAAATATTGAAGTTTTTTTCCATCCGAATTCGCTCATAAAGACACTTATCGGAATTTTTCAGAAGTTTCTATTGTTTATTTCAATTGTTTCTAATCACGTTGAATGATGGAATTAAGAGTAATCAAAGAATCCTTTAATACAAATGCTTTCGCACCTGCCTTCTCAGCGTTTATTTTTAGATATGTATTATTATAGCTTGTCATAATTATCACCTTTGCATTGGGAAATTCTTTGATAATTTTCTTTGTTGCAGTAATTCCATCAATGTTTTGCATTTTAATATTCATTAAAACCCAATCCGGTTTGTAGGTTTTATAAAGTTCTATTGCCTGCTGACCATCGGAGCATTCAAAAATTTTATTGTTCTTTCCTCCTAGAATTTCCCGAATTATTTTCCTTGCATCCGAGTTGTCATCTACAATTAGAAATACCATTATAAGGGAACTCAAATAATAAAATGATTGTTTGCAAATTAAGTTGGTGGGTAAAAAACGTAAATACGCATAGTTTGTAAATATTCACTATAGAACTGCGTAAGAGATATACGTATTAATACTTATTCGTTTATGAAAAATCTAATGATTCTAATTGAGGGAAAAAATTAGGGCTCTATATAAATTTTTGATACTCCAATGCAAATTTTAACAATGCATGGCCGCCAGAAAGATTCAGCTTTTTACTTATATTATTCCGGTGTTTCTCGACAGTTCTATGAGATATTGATAGTAAAACTGCAATTTCTTTACTTGTCTTATGTTCGGCTATAAACGATAATATTTTCTTTTCAACGGGAGTCAGTAGATTAATACCTGGTATTTCCTTTGAAAGAATTTCTTTTCTTTTTTTCCTTTCTACAAGATACTTTGTCATGGGTGGAGAAACATAATAATTTCCTCCAAGAACGTTTGTAATAGCTCTTTTAACCTCATCCAATACACTATCCTTTAAGATATAACCAGCAGCGCCGTAGTCCATCGCTTTATATAAAAATTCTTCATCGTTATACATTGTAAGAAAAATTACCTTTGTAGATACAGCACTCTGATTAAGTTGATTAAGTACTTCGAGTCCTTTTAGTTGAGGCATTTCCAGGTCCATAATCACAATATCAGGTTTCTTTGCGGTTATAATTTCAAGAGCCTCTTTTCCGGTTGATGCTTCGCCAATAATTGAAAAATTTTTTTCTTCAAGTATAACATCTCGCAATCCTTTTCGAAAAATCGGATGATCATCTGCAATTATAATTGTTACCTCTTTTTCCATAATTAATGCCTGGTATTTCTCTCTACTTTAATTTGTTATAGAGGAATTCGTAAAGTAAGAGCTGTACCTTTATTAATTTGTGATTCAATTAACAACTCGGCTTTCAAAATTCGAGCTCGTTCTTTAATACTTGAAAGGCCTAATCCTATTTTATCCATTCGGCTTTCATATAAGTGTTTTGTATCAAATCCAATTCCATCGTCTGAAATTATAAGAAATATGTAAGAATTATTTTTATTGGGAGTCAAATAGTCTTTTCTAATTTTCATTTCCAGTAAAACAGTATCTGCTTTTGAATGCTTTAAAATGTTGTTGAATGCTTCCTGAACAATTCTGAAAATATGAGATTTTTGTTCCGCTGTAACAAATACTTCCACATCATCAATATTTGTAGTAGTTTTTAGTCCGGTTGTTTGCATAAATGTTTTGGCAATAATTTCAAGTGAACTCTTTAAGCCAACTTGTTCAAGCTGATAAGGATATAGACCTCTGGCAATTATCCGAACTTCTTCTACAGCTTTGGTTGAAATATTGCGAATGTCTTCGAGCGGCTGTTCATGGTCACGCCCACTATTCAAACGACTAATTGCTAATTCTGCCCAATTTTTTATTATTAAAAAATTCTGACCGATACTATCGTGCAATGCTCCTGCGATCCGTTTTCGCTCGTTTTCCAGCGATTCGAGCACTGACTGCGAAAATTTTTGGTGAAGCAGTATTTCTCTCCTTTCCGCATTTTCTTTTTCTAATCTTAGAAGTTTCATTTTATCTCCAAGCGCAAACGAAAGAAATAATAATTCACAGACAAATCCAAACTGAAGTGCATGAAATGTAAAGAAATTAAATGGGAATCTGCCTGTATAAACAAAACCAGTAATTAACGCACCAATTTGATAAAGTAATGTGCCATATAAAAGCATGCGGGCAGATTTGTAGCCTTTGGTTACAGCATAAATGTTAACTCCAATTGCAATAACCATAAAGATTGCACTTAAAGGCTGAATTATGTACATAACAGAAAAATGAAGGTCAAATATTAACCACGAAAAAGAAGCAAAAGCAAAAAGTGGAATTGAATAAATAAGCAACTTATTTATGGTGGGCATTGTGCTTCTAGTTTCGAGAAAAGAAGACGTGAAAAGCAAATAAAAAATTATGCTTATCCCCGGTGCGGTTAAAATTAATTGCGGAGAAGCATTAATTAATGTTGGCAACAAAAGCGAAATAAATCCATTTGTAAGGAAAAAGAATAAACCAAGGAAAAAAGCATGACCCAAATAATAAACGTAAGTCTTATCTTTTAAAGAGATAGCTAAAAACAAATTGTAAAAAAAGACAGCAATGAAAATTCCAAAAAAGATTATAAGCGGAATTATACCTTTATATTCAGCTTCTTGCAGTGATTTAGAAGTATGAAACGTTATCCATAAAATAATTGGAGAGTAAACCCTAATTAAAATTATTGATTCAGAAGAAGGAGGAAATTTAATTGGGAAAATATGATTAATAGAAAAGTAAGGACGTTCAGAAACCGGTACAAATCTTCCTCCTTTCTGATAGCTGACTACTTTGCCGTTAACTATAACAAAGACACGTATGTCTGCAAGCTCGCGGCTGTTTACTTTAATATATCGATATAATGGATAACTGTTACGATTTTCAAAGTTAATTTTGAACCAATAATAAGAATCAACGAGACCAAGATTAATATAGTTTGTTTTTGTTTTGAGAAAAAAATTATCAAAATTTCCGTTGATAATTGAATCGGCTGTTTTTTGTGCAATTAAATCGTCATTTGCTTTCCAGCCTCTATTTCCTATAAAATAAAAAGAACGAGAAAGTAAGGAAGTACCACCTTGAATTTTATTTAGGTCAATTGGATAATTCTTATTTATACTATTGCCTTCGGCGCAATATGCCTTCTCAATTAGCAGAGATAAAAATACAGAAATTACACAAACTCTTATTATAAACTGCCGATTCATAAAATATATTCAGTTGTATTTTTTAAGACTACACTGCAGCCTGCCGGTAATTTATAACAAAATTTTTTAAATAAGATTATAGTTTTTATAAGATAAAAAAACTAACTTTAATTACTAGGAGGTTATTCCACCACTTACGGATTTCTATTATCAGTGTTTGAGCACAATACAAATTAAGTTATTCTTTAAAAAGAATTAGTCTTTAGTTTAATCAAAAGAAGAAATCTCTAATTAATAGACCCCCCTTTTAATCATCGTACTAAAACCATCTTTTTGGTATCGACAAATTCCCCTGCTGTGATTCTGTAAAAATAAACACCGCTTGCAACTAAATTGCCTGAATTATCTTTTCCATCCCAAGTTAACAAATGAGTTCCAGCATTCATTTCACCGTTAACAAGTGAAGCTACTTCCCTGCCCAGCATGTCGTAAATCTTCAACGATACTTCACTCTGTTTCGGTAAATTAAATTTTATCTGAGTGGTGGGATTAAACGGGTTCGGATAGTTTTGTTCTAAGGAAAAATTTTGTGGCAATAATTCAATCGGTACAACAGAAGTTGGAAAACTAACATAAGCTCTGATTAAATAAGGGTAAATTGTTCCGTCACCAACAATATAGACCCACCTTGGTGAACCGCTTGATGGCTGATGAAGATATGTAATACTTGGATACGGATAACTTCCTGTTGTTTCTGTAACCATTACCCTGTTATCGCCTGAACCATCGATTGCATAGGCACCTGCCATTACAAATGATACAACAAAATCTTGAGAAGCATCTATATTATATTGTTCCAGATCTACTCTAACCCAATTATTATACGGTACAGGATATGGAACCGGCGGCCTAGTAGGGATAGTTGATGTGGCAGTAAAAGAAGCTAACTTTTCGCTAAAAGGTGATGGTTGAAGTACCCCGGAGTATTTCCAAACACCCCCAGACATTGAACCAGCTTGTCTTAATGCAACCCTTATAGAATCAAGTTTAGACCCTTGTAAACCAGAAAAAACAACACCAACAGAATCATTCGCAATTAAATTAGCCACTTGTGCATATTGGGGTTCCCCATTATCATACGCAATTTCAATCGGTGCATTATTAGCAGTGCCGGAAGCTGAATAAGAAAAAGAAAACGGTCCCAGATCAGAAGCATTTTCATCGTTATGATAAACAAAAACTGTTGCTTCGTTATATGTTGTACCAAAACCGGAGACACTGAAATTAGAATTCATAGTTACATCTTCAACCGCAGCGGTGTTACTGCCAATCTTAATTACCTTTGCTTTTATTGAATTATATCCATTGTTGTTTATATTAACCGAAAGGTTCGAACCCTGCGGAAATGTTAAATACGCCGAAGCAAGTTTATAAATGCTGCTGTTTGTTTGGGAAACATTAGGATTTCCATACACAGTTGATCTCATTTTAGGAATGCCTGGATAATCGTAACCCCATCTGGAATCAATAGATTTGTTGTTCAAATAATTTGCAACAAAAAAATCAACTAAAATATCGTTGAAGCGTCTTGCAGTGCCAATTTGAGAAAGAGCGAAATTAAGTCCCGGTATACTTTCTATTTTGTTTTGCATATACTTTGTAAATACTTGCGTACCAAATTGCTCTTTAAGATAAAGAGTAAATCTCGCTGCGCGTGAATAATCGTTTAAAACTTTATCCTGACCGTGCCTCCAGTTTAGCAGGTAAATATTCGATTCATCCTGATAGCTGCCGGCAGAATAAAACGGGAACCCGCAAATGACAACCGCAGCTTCGGAGAATCCCTCATCGAAAAAAGTCTCATCCCCTTTCCGGAAATAATTATAGTGAATCATGTGCTGGAATTCGTGAGCTGTAGTGCGCATGCCTGTACGTATGCCTGCTTCAACTTTTAAGTTTAACGGATTTGCATCCAGGTAATACATTTCTGCTTCGTTACTATAATTACTCGTTTGTAATTTGCTGTATTGATTCGTATAATCAAAAAAGCCGGCAACATAGCCGCTTTGGGATTGTGGAGTCCAGCCGTCTTTAATATCCAGAATAACAATAATTATTTTAGGGTCATTATCAAAATTATCCGGCGGGGTTCCGAAAACTTCTGTTTCGGTTTCATAAATTCCTTTATTTGGATTAGCCGGAGTACGTGAATCAAAATTTATCCGCACGCTGTCAACTGCAGCCTGAGTTACATAACCCAAAGTCCATAAACTGTCAACTACAAAAATATAACAATGTGAACCGACCGCACGGCACGTTGTGGGAAGATAATCGTAATTATTTGTAACAAAGTTTGCCGCATACCAGTAATGCTCGTCGCCAACACTAAAATTCCAAGCTGTAGCTTTTTTCAAAGATGGCAGAGCAGTTTCAGCAGCCTTAGCTAAATCAAAGTTATTTGCTTTATAAAATTTTTGTAAGAACTCTCTTGCATCAACCGGATAACTTTTGTTTTCATTTTGGTTAAAGTTTTGTCCTTGAGTTTGTGCTTCTTTAGCGACATTCATACTTTCTCTTTTTTGAGCGAAAAATCCCGCTACAAATAAAAAAGAAAAAAGAAAAACGTATTTAATTATTGTTTTCATCTGATTTCTCGCATTAATTATTTTTCATTAAGTGGTACTGCTTTTTCAACAATTAAAACAGGTATTTCATGTTCGTATTTATTAGCCTTAAATTCAATAGTATAATACCTGCCTTGGTTTTTCATTAGTTCTTCTTTTAAGTCTTTTTCACATTCAAGCAGATAAACTTTATTGGTATCCACCATTACAGCCAGGCGGGCAAACGGCTCGTTGCCAACCATTGTTATGTATCCCTTAACGGTATTCTCGTTCTTTATTTCACCGCCGCACGAACAGCACGCATTCACGAAAACAATGATCAATAACCCGGCAGCAGCGGCAATAATTTTTTTAGTATTCAACTTTATCTCAATTAATGTTAAACGAATATAAATATTTGACTGCTGCAGTTCAAAGGAAAAAATTTTAGGCGGTGGGATTTGTGTTCCACTTAACAATTATCAATTGCATCGCTTTTTATTGTTTTTGCACACTTAAAGATGTTTCATTATTGGAAGAAAAGGCATTAAACATCTCAAACAAATTACTTTCAGAACCGAGTAAGTCTTTTAAGGTAAGATTGCGTACAACACTATCAACTGCGTCCTGAATCAATTTCCAGAGTGAACGAACGGAACAATCAATTGAATTTGTACAAATATCAGAAATACCAGAGTGGGTTTGACAAAATGAATCATCATACAATCTTCCGCCCAAAACCTGCATTACTTCTCCAACCGAAATCTGTTCCGGCGTGCGGGATAGAGTGTACCCTCCCATCTGTCCGCGTTCAGCATCTAAAAATCCAGCGAGACGAAGAATCCGCAGAATTTTTCCAGTATTATGTTCCGAGATTCCTTCGGCTCTGCTGATTTCGGGTATAGTTAAAGACTTGCCAACTTTATAAAATTTGGCAATCCTTAACATACATCTTAAACCGTATTCTTCCTGTGCATTGAATTTCATCGAAAGCCCATCCTGACCAGAAAGTAATAATTATAAAATGGAACACAGATGACGCAGATACAACAGATAGACCTTATCCCGACAAAGCCGGGGACGAATAAAAAATATTAAAAAAACGTGAATATCTCGCTCCGCTCGTCAGAGTTCGCCGAAGTCTGGCGACCGAAGCTGTAGCGAGGCGAGCCCCGACACACGTGTCGGGACAATAGTTAAAATCCGCGCAATCTTGTCCCATTTTTTAAATAATATTACTCTCTGGTCAGCCTCACTTTTTAAATTTAAGTACCCCTTAGGGTCACGCTAAAGGTATATTTGAACCGCATGCTTTTGCATGAACAAGTTTGGCATATTTTTCTTCGGAAATAGAAGGACCTTTTCTGCTGCAATTCCGATCGTATACGATCTTTAAGTCCTCTGCTATTTCTTCGGGATATCTGCCTTCAAATTTATAGCGCGGCATCATGTAAATAACCTCACTATTTTTAATTACCGCCAGCGAAGGCGAGGACGGTGGATATGCACTTAAATATTTTTCACGCAAATAATCCACCGCATCTCTATCCTGTCCAGCAAATACAGTAACAAGCCTGTCGGGAATAATATTATGCTGAAGTGACATAGTAACTCCAGGTCTTGCACTGCCCGCTGCACAGCCGCAGACCGAGTTGATCATTACCAGTGTGGTTTTGTCGTCTTTTTTTGAAAGTACATCCTCAACTGTTTGAGGTGTAAGCAATTCTTCAAAACCGACATAAACCAGTTCATCCCGCATCGGCTGAACCGCTACAGGATCGTAAATTGGTGGTTTTAAATTTATGTTAAACATGATTGTTACCTTTCTTTTGTAATATTGAAGAGCGAAGCGACGAAATATCACCTAAACTATCAGTTAGCTGATCCTTCGCTTTGCTCAGAATTATAAAAATCCCAATTCCAATTTCGCTTCTTCACTCATCATATCTTTATCCCATCTCGGTTCCCATACCAAATCAACATAGACATCTTTTACATCGGGAATATTTTTCACTTTTTCTTTTACTTCACTGGGAAGACTACCGGCAACGGGACAAGCAGGCGAAGTCAATGTCATCTTAATATATACTTGTGCGTCATTATCAATCCGTATTTCGTAAATTAAACCCAGTTCCCAAATATCTACCGGAATTTCCGGATCGAAACAAGTCTTTAATACGGAAATTATTTGTTGTTCAAGTTTCCCTTTATCAATCATAATATTCCTTATTAAGCAAACATTTTTTTTACTTTATTCAAGCCGGCAACAAGTTTATCAATTTCTTCTTTAGTATTATAAAAAGAAAAAGATGCACGGGCGGTTGCAGGCACATTAAACCTTGCCATTACCGGCTGTGTGCAATGATGACCGGTTCTGATTGCAATGCCATCTGTATCAATTATTGTTCCGATATCGTAAGGATGTATTCCTTCAATAACAAAAGAAATAACCGAAGCTTTATCTTTTGCAGTGCCGATTATTTTCAGTCCATCAATTTGCAGAAGTTTTTCAGTTGCGTAATCAAGCAGAATTTTTTCGTAACCGGTAAGTTCGTCTCTATCAAACTGATTCAGGTAATCTATAGCAGCAGCAAAACCGATTCCTCCGGCTATATTTGGTGTGCCTGCTTCGAACTTATGCGGCAGATCATCAAAAGTAGTTTTTTCAAAAGAAACTGTTCTGATCATATCACCGCCGCCTTGATAAGGAGGCATCATTTCCAAAAATTCTGTTTTGCCGTAGAGAACGCCAATTCCGGTTGGTCCGAAAACCTTATGACCCGAGAAAACAAGAAAATCACAATCCAAATCCTGCACATCGATTTTTAAATGCGGTACAGCCTGTGCGCCGTCTAAAAGTACCGGTACATTGTTCTTATGTGCAATCTCAATTATCTTTTTTACGGGATTGACGGTTCCAAGCGAATTTGAAATATAAACAACCGACACAAGTTTGGTTTTAGGTGAAATAAGCTTTTCATAGGCTTCAATATCGAGCTCGCCTGCATCGTTCATCGGAATCACTTTTATCTTTAAATCCATCCGATTTTGAATTAGCTGCCACGGAACAATATTGGAATGATGCTCCATAGCTGAAATAATAATCTCATCGCCGTCATTAAAATATTTTCCCATGTAAAATGAATTGCTAACAAGATTAATAGCTTCGGTTGCCCCCCTGACAAAAACTACCTCGGAAGAACTTATAGCATTAATAAATTCTTTTATTTTTAATCTTGCATTCTCATAAGATTCTGTTGCAATCTCACTTAAAAAGTATAAGCCTCTGTGAATGTTTGCATTATCGTAATTGTAATAATGATTCAAACTATCAATTACCGTCTGTGGTTTTTGCGTAGTAGCGGCGTTATCGAGATAAACCAGAGGTTTGCCGTTAACAAGACGTTTTAGTATCGGGAAATCTTTTCTTACCTCTTCCACATTAAACTTTTTCTTTACAGCAATATGATTTTCTATATTCAACAAGAGATCAGCTCTTTTAATTATTTATTTGTTACTTCTTTTCTATGCAATTGTTCAAATACAATGTGATTTAACTGTTCTTTCAATTCTTCAATTTTTGTTTGTTCGATTACATCACTTGCAAATGCTCTTATTAACATTGATTTAGCAATATCCTCCGGCACACCTCGGGAACGGATATAAAATTCGGACAACTCGTCAAGTGAGCCGATAGCAGCACCGTGAGAACATTTCACATCATCTGCAAAAATTTCAAGCTGCGGTTTGGTATCGAGTCTTGCTTTTTCTGAAAGAAGAATTGCTTTATTTGACTGGTAAGCATTTGTTTTTTGAGCATCTTTTCTCACCAGAATTTTTCCATTAAATACTCCTCTTGATTCATCATCCATAATTCCTTTATAAAGTTCGTTGCTCATGCAATTTGGTTTTGCATGTTCTACAAAAGTATGATTATCTACATGACGTTTTTTATTTGTCAGATACAAGCCGTAATAATGGCATTCTATTCCTTCACCATCCAAGATCGAATTGATATCGTTTCTTACAAGCGAACCGCCGAAAACAAAATTATAATGATTAAATACACTACTTCTTTTCTGTACTGCCTGCACCTTTTCAATGTGAAATGCATTTTCATTTTCTTTCTGAACTTTGTAGAAATCAACAACAGAATTTTCGTCGGCTAAAATTTCCGTAACAATGTTATCGAAATACTCTTTTCCGCCAGCACCGCGGTAGTTAATAATTATTTTTGATTGACTGTTTTTCCCTGCAACTACAAGATTCCGCGGCTGTATTAAAAGGTTCTCTTTTTCGCTCACGTTTAAGAATAAAATCTGAATAGGTTTTTCTACGATCAAATTATCCGGGATAATAACAACCGCACCGTCATAAGCAAAGGCGGTATTCAATGCGTTGAATGCGTTGTCAATTATGGAAAATTTATTCACATATTTTTTTAACAATTCTGGATTATTTTTTTCTAAATTGCCAAAACTGTCAATTATAATCCCGTCTTGCAAATTTTCTGCTCTGCTCAGCTCACGAAAGTAAATTCCGTTTACAAAGACCAACAAATGATAATCAAAATCATTGAATACATAGGAGTCTATGTGTTCTTTGGTTACATTAACAACATCTGCATTAACAGAAGGGATAAAATTGAATTTTAGAATAGGAGAAATGTTAGTGTATTTCCATTCTTCGTTTTTTATGGTGGGGAAATCCATGCCGAAAAGCAGACCCGCAGCTTTTTTTCGAATTTCGTGAATAGGCGACTGGAATCTCCCGTTCAATTTATTTTCAAACGAAGAAAATTTCTCAAGATACCATTCGATTCCGGAAGAGGCAGATTGTTTCTTATTTGTCTCAGACATAAATAACTTTTCTCCGTTTACAAATTTTGTTCAACAGGTTCTTCGTTTTTAATCCAATCGTAGCCTTTTTCTTCGAGTTCAAGGGCTAATTCTTTACCACCGGATTTAATAATTTTCCCTTTGTAAAGCACGTGAACAAAATCGGGGATTATATAATTTAGAAGTCTTTGATAATGTGTAACAACAATTACAGCATTGTTCTGATTTTTAAATAGATTAACACCGTTAGCAACTATTTTTAAAGCATCGATATCGAGTCCAGAATCTGTTTCGTCTAACAGAGCCAATTTAGGATTCAACATCAAAAGCTGAAAAATCTCATTTCGCTTTTTCTCACCGCCGGAAAACCCAACATTTACATAACGGCTGATTAATGCCTCATCCATTCCAAGTAATTTCGATTTTTCCCTAATCAAATCCATAAATTCTTTTGTACCGATTTCAGGCTGACCGTAATATTTTCTTATTTCATTTAATGCGGTTTTCAAAAAAGTTGCATTGCTTATGCCGGCAATTTCAATAGGGTACTGGAATGCAAGAAAGATACCATCCCTTGCCCTGTCTTCGGGTTCCATCTCCAAGAGATTTTTGCCTTCAAATATTATTTCGCCTTCCGTTACTTCGTAGCTTTTATTGCCAGCAAGTACATTAGCAAGAGTACTTTTGCCGGAACCATTCGGACCCATTATTGCATGCACTTCGCCTTTGTTTACACTTAAGTCAATTCCTTTTAATATTTCTTTTCCTTCAACATTTGCTTTAAGATTTTTTATCGACAGCATATTTCTCCTCTTTCTAATTCTGAGTCCCGTTTTGGGGACGAAGAATCTCACAAACATTTATTACGAGAATCTTCTGTTGTTAATTCTTGTCTATTAATAATTTGTTCATATACTCCTGTTACCTAATGACGAGATTTTCCTTCACTCAAAAACGGACTCGTCATAATTTCATTTTACCCCACACTTCCTTCAAGTGAAACAGCCAAAAGTTTTTGTGCTTCAACTGCAAACTCCATTGGAAGTTCATTAAATACCTCTTTACAGAATCCGTTGACGATCATATTCACCGCATCTTCTGTAGAAATTCCCCGCTGGTTCAAATAAAATATTTGATCTTCGCCGACTTTTGAGGTTGTTGCTTCATGTTCAACTTTAGCTGTACTATTTTCAATTTCTATATATGGGAAAGTATGAGCGCCGCATTTATCACTCATCAGCATTGAATCGCATTGAGTAAAATTTCGTGCGCCCTCGGCATTTTTACCTATTCTTATTAAGCCTCGGTAGGAATTGTTGCTTCTGCCGGCAGAAATTCCTTTTGAAACAACTGTACTTCTTGTGTGTTTGCCTAGATGAATCATTTTCGTGCCGGTATCCGCCTGCTGAAAATTATTAGTTACGGCAACGGAATAAAATTCTCCTATTGAATAATCTCCCTGAAGTATGCAGCTTGGATATTTCCATGTAATAGCCGAACCGGTTTCAACCTGAGTCCAGGAAATTTTAGAGTGTTTGCCTCGGCATGCGCCGCGTTTTGTTACAAAATTATAAATACCGCCCTTGCCTTCTTTATCGCCAGGATACCAGTTCTGAACAGTAGAATATTTTATTTCGGCATTATCAAGGGCAATAAGTTCAACAACGGCAGCGTGCAACTGATTGTTATCTCTAATCGGTGCGGTACATCCTTCAAGATAGCTAACGTAAGCACCTTCATCTGCAATGATTAATGTTCTCTCGAATTGTCCGGTTTCCTGTGCGTTAATTCTGAAATAAGTAGAGAGTTCCATAGGACAGCGGACACCTTTTGGTATATAGACAAAGGAACCGTCGCTAAACACTGCAGAATTAAGAGAAGCAAAAAAATTATCGGTATACGGAACTACAGAGCCTAAATATTTCTTTATCAAGTCCGGATGATTCTTAATTGCCTCGGAAATCGAACAAAAAATAATTCCTTTTTCTTTCAACGTCTCCTTAAAAGTTGTTGCAACAGAAACAGAATCAAATACAGCGTCTACAGCAACACCGGCTAATTTTTTCTGTTCTTCAAGAGGGATGCCAAGTTTTTCAAAAGTTTTAAGTAGTTCGGGATCTACTTCGTTTAAACTGCCAAGCTCAGGTTTCTTTTTAGGAGCCGAGTAATAGCTGATATCCTGATAATCTATATGAGGATATTTTACATTAGCCCAATGAGGTTCTTCCATTTTAAGCCAATGCCTGTAAGCTTTCAGTCTCCACTCAGTCATCCATTCTGGCTCTTCTTTCTTCATCGAAATAAATCTTATGATATCTTCGTTCAGACCCTTGGGCACAGAATCGGTTTCAATGTCCGTTGTAAATCCCCACTTATAGTCGGACTTAGTAAAATCATCCAGCACCTTCATATCTTCCGAAATTTCTTCGTTTCGCTTCGATGCACTTACTTTCTTATCACTCATCATTGCCTCTTTTTTTACGCAGTAAACGTATTTAATCTTGCAAAAAAAGTCAAGATAAAGTTAATTTTATTTGTTTTTTTAAGAAATCTTAATTTTATTTCGCAGAATCTTTATTGGGTTAAAGGCTTTTTTCAATTACAATTCGGTCGGGAAAGCTTGTCTGCCGGTATTTTACCGAAGGCGAGCACCACGATTTACATTGGATTGGGAAATCACAATTTAGCATTTTCTCTGTCTCAGAATTTCAAAAAGCACAACGCCTGTTGCAACGGATACATTTAAGGAATTGAGTTTACCTTTCATCGAAATTTTTATGAGAGCATCGCATTTTTCTGCTGTGAGTTTTCTGATTCCCTTTTCTTCATTTCCAACAATTAGTGCAACGGGTATTCTGAAATCAAAATCTAAATAATTTTTCGATTCTTCCGAAAGATGCGTTCCAATAATCCAAAACCCGGAATTTTTCAAGATACGGATTGTATTTACGAGGTTATTAACCTTGCAGATATTCAAATGTGCAACCGCACCGGCGGAGGTTTTCTCTACTGTTTCATTAATTGACGCACTATTATTAGTTGTGATTATAACACCATCCACTCCGGCGCATTCTGCAGTACGCAGTATTGCGCCGAGATTATGCGGATCCTGTATTGAGTCAAGAACCAGCAGCAAAGGGAATTTTGATTTTCTTGATCCGGCAATTATTTCTTCAACAGAGAAAAAACGGTATTCACTTATTAATGCAAAAACACCCTGAGCATTCTTCGCTTTGACAAGTTCATTAAATTTTGCAGGAGAGATTTGTGAAATTTTTATCTTGTTTTTTTTAGCTGATGCAAAAATTTTTTGTATCGATTCGCCGTGTTGACCGTAGGCAACATAGATTTGCTCAATTTCTTTGTCTGAGTTTATTGCTTCAAGGACGGGTTTACGTCCGTATATTTTTTGCATTGACAAGTAATTTTATTTTATCAAAGAGAAAAAGCGTTGACTCTATTTTTCTATTCCGGTAAAAAGCTATCCAGAAATTATTTTTTGATAGACTTTATCCAATTCGGTTTTCCGGAATGTAAATTGTTCAGAACCTTTCATATTTTTTAAGATAATTTCTCCTCTGATATATTCCTCGCCGCCCACAAACAATACATAAGCAGCGTTCAGTTTATTTGCTTCCCTCATTTGAGCTTTGACGCTTCGATTTAAATAATCCATTTCAACTGTAAGTCCTTGCATTCTAAAAAACAGAGAATATTCGAAGGCTGTTTTATATAAATTTTCATCGATTGTAACAACAAAAAGGTCAAGACTTTCCTCGTTGAGCGATAATACTTTTTCATTTTCACATGCAAGCAGAATCCTTTCTATTCCAGCGGCAAATCCGACACCTGGCGTATCCGAACCATCAAGTTCTTTGATAAGCAAATCATATCTTCCGCCGCCGCAAAGTGCACTTTGAGAACCGATGCTCCCGCTTATAATTTCGAATGTTGTATGTGTGTAATAATCCAATCCACGTACCAATTTCGCATCAATCTCAAATGGAACTCCAGCAGATAACAATAACTGTTTTACTTTTTCGAAATGTTCCAAACTTGCATTATCTAGATATTCAAGAAGCAGCGGCGCGTTACTCAAAATTTGCTGATCTCGTTCGTCCTTACTGTCAAATATTCTTAAAATGTTAGTATCAAATCTTTTTCTGCTGTCTTCAGAAAGGTCTTTGATTTTTGACTGCAAAAATTCTTTTAGAACTTTTTTATAATTTTCTCTTGATTTCGGGACACCGAGTGAATTTAATTTTACAGTTAAGTTTTTTAATCCGAGTGATTTCAGAATCCAAAAAGGGATAATAATCAATTCGGCGTCAAGCGCAGGATTGTTGCTGCCTAATGCTTCTGCACCGAACTGGTGAAACTGACGCAGGCGTCCGGCTTGAGGTTTTTCCTGTCTGAACATCGGAGAGATGTAAAAAAGTTTGTTCAAACTTTGTTTCTTTTCCATTGAGTGTTCGATAAAAGAGCGGACAACCGAGGCAGTCATTTCTGGTTTGAGCGTGACGCTTGTCTGGCTTTTATCAAGAAAGGTGTACATTTCTTTGCCAACAATATCGGTTGCTTCACCTATTCCTCTTGCAAACAAGGCTGTTTCTTCGAATACGGGCGTGCGGATTTCTTTGTAATTAAATTGTTTCATTATTTTTGTAACAAGAGATTCGAGGTATCTCCATTTTGGAATGTCGGCAGGCAGAATATCTTTTGTTCCGGTGACGGCTTTAATCATTTAATTTCCTTCTCAGGCAATCTCGAAGTACTGCTTTTCTTCATCTTCGAAAAGTTTATAAATTTCTTCTTTCGATTCGGCTTTCATTAATGATTCGCGGAAATCATCTTTGTTCATCATTCTGGAAATGCGGCTGAGCAGTTTAATGTGAGGACCCACCAAATTTTCTTTCCCTACCAGTAGAAAAATCAAATTTACCGGCTGATCGTCTAAAGCTTTAAAGTCAATCGGTTCGTCCAACTTTCCGAAAGCGGCAATAATTTCATTCACGCCGTTGGTTTTTGCGTGGGGTATTGCAAAACCTTTTCCTACACCGGTAGACATTATCTTTTCTCTTTCAAGAACAGCTTCTCTCATCGCTTTAATATCAGATACTCTGTCATCTTTACTGAATAAATCGATTAATTCGTTAATTACTTCTTCTTTAGTTTTGCCCTGCATAGAAGCTATTATTTTATCGGGTTTAAGAATATCACAGATTTTCATCAGACCTTCTTTTTTGTTATTAGAACTAATATTTAGCGTTCAAATTTAACAAAGGAAGTTTCCTTAATCAATTTAGAATGCACATTGCCAAAATTTTTCTGAAAAACCCTTTTTTTGTTGTTTGCCCGAACCTTTAACAGTAATTTTGAATTACTATTTATTATTAAAAAAATTATTTGAGGCACAAATGGATATTCAAAACAAAACCGTACTTGTTCTCGGGGGATGGGGACTTGTCGGCAACGCAGTTACACGAAAGCTCGTCCCGGAAAAGCCTAAAAAAATAATTATCACATCACTTAAAAAAGAAGAGGCGGAAGAAGAAGTAAAAAAACTTCAGCAGGAATTTCCGAATATGCCGAAAGATTATTTTGTCCCTTTCTGGGGAAATATTTTTGTAAGAAACGAATTTAAAGATACAGACAGATTTGAACTTCTTTCCGACCCGGAGAAAAGAAAAATTCTAATCAAAGATATTATGGAAGAATTAACCGACGATGTTCTTCGGAGTTCAACTATTTACCAGCTGCTGTCAACTTACAAGCCGGAAATAATTATCGATTGCATTAATTCCGCTACAGGCATTGCTTACCAGGATGTTTATTCAACATACCACAAAATCAAAAAGACAATCGAAAAAAAATCTTCTATGGAAGAATTAGTTGAAGAAACAGAAAAGCTGCTGTGCACTGTTTACATCCCGCAGCTAATCCGGCATGTCCAAATACTTTACAACTCAATGTATGCAAACAGCACAAAAATTTATGTCAAAATCGGAACAAGTGGAACCGGCGGTATGGGATTAAACATTCCTTACACTCACAGTGAAGAAAAACCATCGCGTGTTTTATTAAGCAAATCCGCCGTAGCAGGTGCACATACACTTCTTCTTTTTTTAATGGGAAGAACTCCCGAAGGACCTATTACAAAAGAAATTAAACCAACGGCTGCAATTGCTTGGAAAAGAATTGAGTTCGGTGAAATTAAAAAACACGGCAAGCCAATTGAAATACTCGATGTGCCGGTTGAAGAAGCAGTCCCGTTAATCGAAAAGCTAAAATTAAAAACCGACAAAAAATATAATTCAACGGGGGAAACGCTCAAATCCGTTTTTATTGATACTGGTGAGAACGGTACGTTTTCCCGCGGCGAATTTGAAGCAATTACCGCCCAGGGGCAGATGGAATACGTAACACCCGAAGAAATCGCTGTCGATGTAATTTACGAAATCAAAGGAGGCAATACTGGACACGATATTATTAATGCTTTGGATAATGCAACGCTCGAGCCTACTTATCGTGCGGGATTTATGCAGCACTCGGCAGTAGAAAAACTTGCCGAGCTTGAAAAAATTCACAATACGAACAGCGTAGCCTTTGAACTGCTGGGTCCGCCCCGCCTTTCAAAATTGTTACATGAAATCAACCTGCTGAAATTAGCCTGCGGCGGAATGAGAGATATTATCAAAGAATCAGCTTATTCTCTTTCTCAAAAAGTTTTTGATTATCTGAAATCCAATTCAAAATTAAGGAACGAAATTATTTCAATCGGCATTCCGATACTTACGCCGGACGGGAAATCATTAATAAGAGGCACTGAAATTAAAATCCCGCCCTTTCGCGGCGACAACGAACTTGAAATTACTCCTAAATTAATTGATCTATGGGCACATGACGGCTGGGTTGATCTAAGAGAAGTAAACATGGAGGCATGGAGAAAAAGACTGCAGCAGTTAATTAACGAGACTGAATCAATAGCTCCAAACGATACAAGTTCGATGCACGTAAGAACAAAAAAATATTGGAATAACTTTGAAACAATCGATATCGGTAAAGTTGTCGGCTGGGTCTTCATTAAAGAAGAAAAAGGCGAAAGAATGAAAGCGTGAAAGCATAGAGTGAAGATAAGAAACACAAAATAAAAGTGAAAAGGGAAAAGTAAAAAGATAAAAGTGCTCAATACATTTTCCTTTGAACTTTTCCCTTAATTTTTTCTTTGTACTTCCCACTTTTAGGGGGACTCGTCCGCCTTTTTAAGCGAGATTTCATCTTTAACGGACTTTTGGCGGTTATCTTTGTTCTTTAAGCTTGTCTAAAGGTCTCAAGACTCTCGCAAGAGTTTGGCAACCGGACTTTCCGCTCTCAACTTTCAATCATCCTGGCAATTGAACATTGCTCG
>DYLN01000044.1:0-2328 GCA_020722085.1 Melioribacter roseus | reverse complement strand
AAAAAAATATTACCTTTTACACAGTCTCAGTCCTGTTGAAGAATGATTTTTTATTGAAACCTAACTTTTTTTAAGGATACTCTTTTACAGCAAACTAGTTTTTCATCGGTTGTGTTTCTTGATTCTCACATTATCAAGCAACCGAGAAAAAGCTCAAAAGTTCGGCGTAAATTTTTTCCCTTTATGAAAATCAGAAATAATTTTCGCGGCGGATTTTGGATCATCGGTTAATGTAAAAAGATCCAGGTCTATCGAAGAAATATATTGTAGAGATAACAATTTTTCCTTTACAAAGTCGAGCAGCGATGTCCAGTATTCACTTCCGATCAAAACCAGAGGAAATTTTCTTGTTTTGCCTGTTTGAATAAGCGTTAACACTTCAAAAAATTCATCCATCGTTCCAAAGCCGCCGGGGAAAAGTATATAACCCTGCGCATACTTATAAAACATTACTTTCCTGACATAGAAGTACCTGAAATTCAAAAGCTTGTCACGGTCGATATATTCATTTGGTATTTGTTCGGCAGGAAGTTCAATATTGACTCCGGTAGAACTTCCGCCAGCTTCTTTTGCTCCTTTATTTGCTGCTTCCATAATTCCGGGTCCGCCGCCGGTGATTACACCGAATCCCTGTTTAACAATTTCTCTGGCGGTTTCAACAGCAAGTTTGTAATATTTGTCGGCAGGATTAGTCCGAGCAGATCCAAAGAAAGCAACACTCGGTTTAATTTTCGACATGGTTTCAAACCCTTCTACAAACTCAGCCATAATTCTAAAAATCCGCCAGAGGTCCTCCTGGGAGCTTTGCAGTTTCAATTCAAAATCATTTACCGAAGTACCATCGGGATGCATAATTTACTCCTAAAAATAAAAATGATGTAACAAACATATAATAAATGGCAACAAATTATATTTACTCCATATTGGCAATCTTTCTTACATCTGCTGGAGTATTGCAGTTATATACGACCTGAACAAGGTATCTTGTTTTTCCTTATTTTTTCTTGTTAATATTTCCGGGGATCCTCCCGTGATAATTTTCTTAATTAGATTATTTTTTAAACAAGCTATGCAGCATTTTAATTTTAAAAGAATCTCTACAGTTACTAAAAATTAATAACCCTTAAATCATTTTTTGCATTCATCACCTCATTTATAATTGTATACCGGGCATTTTTCTTTGTCCTTAATTTGCTTGCAGAAGATGGGCTATTGGTTGGTTTTGGGGAATTGTATTGAGAATTGTTTCTATTACTAAACACTGCATCTATATATGTTTGCTGCGGTGGTTTCTTTATTACTCTTAACTTAATCCCGGCATACTGTGCCGGCTGTATAAGTTCTGAATCTCTATTAGTAACGATATTTCCTGCTGGAAGTTGAGACGCGACTACATTTTTATTCTGAAGATTATAATAATAACCCGTGAGATCTTTTTGTTGAGATCCATTTCCAGGCTTAACGCTGTCATCTCGTTTTGCAAAGAGAAATGAAAACAAAACTGCGATAACAAGCAGTATAATCCCGATGATTAAAATAGTTGTAACGGTTGAAATTAATTCCATAAATCTGCTAAATGTCAGTTTTCTTAAAACAAATGAAATGCCAATAATAAACGTAAATTAATTTTAATTATTCGGTTTATGTGCTGGAAGTAAGTTTCAAAATGAGATTTCACTCAATAATAGACACCTTTACAGATATATAACATAAACATAAAAAAAATGTTATTTTGCAGCCATGAAAGAAAGAATAGAAATAGTTGAGGGTGACATTACCAAATTAAAAGTCGATGCGATTGTAAACGCAGCAAATTCTTCTCTGCTTGGCGGCGGCGGTGTAGACGGTGCAATTCATCGTGCAGCAGGTCCTAAACTGCTTGAAGAGTGCAGAACTTTGGGCGGATGCCCAACAGGTGAAGCAAAAATAACAAAAGGCTACAATTTACCTGCTAAGTTTGTTATTCATACAGTTGGACCGGTATGGTGCGGAGGATACAACAAAGAGGACGACTTCCTCTCAAGCTGTTATAAAAATTCACTTAAGCTCGCTTCAGAAAATAATATAAAATCGATTGCTTTCCCAGCAATTTCTACAGGTGTGTATGGTTTCCCGTTAGAACGTGCCACTAAAATTGCATTAAAAATAACAACTGATTTTTTGATGACAGATCAAACCATTGAGAAGGTAGTTTTTGTCTGCTTCGGAAAAATTGCATACAAAACATATAAAGAAATTTATGACCAGCTTTTTGTTGAATAGCTCATCTTAAAAATAAAATTGTAATACCGCCTACAGCAATAAAAGCTCCGGTTATTGATACCCATG
>DYLN01000187.1 GCA_020722085.1 Melioribacter roseus | reverse complement strand
TTAACCCAACTTGAAAAATTTGGTCTATAAACCGGGACAATAAAAAAATATTTCATTTTTTAAATATAAGATTATGAGACGGTTAAGAAAATGGGCATTTTTTAAACAAAAACATATATTCCTGATAACGATACATATAGCGTTTTTGTGGTTTTTTGGTAGTCCCCCATAGATTTGGATATTGTTTTTGCGTTTTGTATCTTTGCAAAATGTTTATAAAGCAGATCAAAAAGAAGAACAAAAGTTCAGACAAGCAATACATTTACTATCGCTTGGTGCATACGTATAAAATTGGCAATAAGGTACGCCACCAAAACATCATTTCCCTTGGTGGGCTTGAAACATTACCAAGAGACCGGCATAAAGCACTTGCTGACAGGATAGAAGAACTTATTACAGGCAACAACTCTTCTTTATTTTCAGAGAATGAGTCTTTTGACGATATTGATTCATTGGCCAGGACTTTTGCCGAAAAAATCATCAAAGAGAAATTATTTGTCCCTGCCCCTGATAAGGAAAAAAAGATATCGAAAGAAATCCTGAATAATTACCATGAGGTTGACTTAGAAAGCATAGAGCAGATTGATAGCAAGGAAATTGGAGGCGAATGGCTTGTAAAACAAGCATTCGACAAATTAGGGATAGATACTATATTGGCAGATTCGGGTCTTGCCGGCCCACAAATTGACATAGCCCAGATGCTGCTCACAGGCAAGTTGTTACATCCTTCGAGCGAATTAGAGACCGAAAGATGGTTGAAGGAAAACTCCGGGGCACGGGAGCTTTACCCGACAAAAGAAGACATTAGCCGGTACAGGTTGTACGGGGCAGCGGAGGCAATGTACCAAAATAAGGACCTCATAGAAAAAGGGTTGTATGACAAGGTATGTAATATTTTTTCAAGCAGGAGCAAAATAGTTATTTACGACCTGACCAATATGTACTTTACGGGTCAAATGTTGGGCAGCAGAAAAGCCAATTTCGGCCGCTCCAAACAAAAACAAACAGGCAGTAAGTTAATAGGTTTGGCCTTATCAATCGACAGCCTGGGGTTTGTCAGGTACAGCAGGTTCTATAATGGGAACATAAGTGAGCCCGAGACCTTTGGAGATATGCTCCGTGATGTTGTCAGCCAATTAGCTACCAATGGGGAGAAACCCATCATTGTTATGGATGCGGGGATTGCGACAGAAGATAATTTAAAGATAATAAGCGACAGCAACTACGATTACGTGTGCGTGAGCAGGTCTGTCCCGAAAGATTATAGTAAACTATCCGTTAAAGCAGAGGCCGTTACCGACAACAGGGGAAACAAAATAGAACTGACAAAGGCAACCGCAGAGGGCAAAGAGGATAATTTCTTACATATTAAAAGCGATCAAAAATTTAAAAAGGAAGCATCCATCGACAATAAACTTACCCAAAGATTAGAGGCGCAATTGCAGGATATAAAAGATAAATTGCCCCAAAAGGGAACGCTTAAAAAAACAGAAAAGGTTCACGAAAAAGTAGGCAAAATAAGAGGCAAACTTTCAAGAATAGGCTGGCTCTATGATATCAAATACACAGAAGACAAGGAAAAAGGAATAGTAACGGATATAAATTGGCACCGGGTAAAAGAGAGGGAAAAGCCCAAAGGCGAATATTTTTTAAGGTATACAAATAAAACAATATCAGAAACAGAAATCTGGGATGTGTACAACATGACAAGGGATGTAGAGGCCGTGTTCAGGTGTTTGAAAACCGATTTAAAAATACGCCCGATTCACCACCAGAAGGATAAATACATAGAACCCCATATTTGGCTCGGGATATTGGCATACCAAATTGTAAATTATATCAGGATAGGGCTGAAAGAAAACAACATTGATTATAGTTGGACTACTATCGTTGAAAAAATGAAATCGATGCAATCATCAATAACCAGTGTAAACAACAAGGAGTATGAAAAACTTTATATTAAATTATGTACCAGGCCTACAACAGACCAGCAATTTATTTTTGATAGTCTCAATTTTAAACACCGTCCGTTTGTAAGAAAAATAAAAGTAGTCCCCCAATTGTAAAAAATAAAAACGCAATGCACTGTATAGGAATACTTTATAGTTTTTAATTTTCAAGTTGGGTTAAGAGTTTAAATTTTGAATCCAATCCGACAACCCTGTTTTTCTCAACCGAGTGAGAATTGAATATTTTCGGATATTGACTGGTTGTTTGGCAATATTGCCGTTAAAATGGAGTTGATTGCAAAATAGAGTTCGGAGTTGCCTCTTCGACAGACAGGAAATAATGATTTGACCGAAAATTTTGCAAAAAACACAGTTCTTTGACATAATTGTTTTATGTATTTCAGTATCCGGACAAAGTTCACCCACAAACAGCGGATATTGGCCCACATTTGATGCTTGATTTCACCTCGGTACCTGCTTTTTGCGTTTGGATAATGATAGCCTAACTGAAAAATAGTGGCTTCAACATTGTTGCGCAGTTGTAAAGTTTCAATAGGTGTTTCTGCTATTTGCTTGCGGACCAGGTAACCATCAATATCTTTTTGGGTAAAGTACCGGTAAGCTTTATCTGTTTTGATGCGCCATTTAACGGTGCCGTCTTTGCTGATAATCTTTTTTGAACCAATAATTTCATTGGCAATTGTATCAAAAATAGAGAGTTCCTCATTTTCGGAGAAGTTGAACTGGTACCTGCTTTTCGCCCCTTGTATGGCATGGAGGTACAGGTCAATCTCGTTGTCCTTGCAATATTGTTGGTTATCAGGATTATGATAGGCTCCGTCAGCGTGTACGGCTTCTATTTTATCGGGGAATACTTCCTGTGCTTTTTCGATGTCGCGCTGAAGAAAATCAACGTCAGAAGTACTTGCTTTTCTCACATCGACATGGCCGATCAGGTTTAGTGGCTTGTTATCATCACAACTCTCGGTTACATTGATGCTGTAACCTTTCACTTTTTGGTCGTCTTTGTTCCGGTAGTGACAGTCGGTATCGTATGGCGATTGAACTGATTTGGCCGATATTTCTTCTTTCTCACGGGCAACGACCATCTTTTTTTTATCGACCCGGTACTGCTCGTTGAAAACCCTCTTCATGGTTTGATAGTGGGTGTTTTCGGTATCCGGGAAACGGTGCAACAATTTGTAAATCAATCGACCAAGCTCCTGAAGGCGGCTTTTGACCTCTTCGCTTGTGCTGGTGTAAACTACTTTATTGCCCTCTGGTTTGAGTAATTTCTCCAGTAGTTCACGGGTGGCTTTATCAAGTTTTACAGAGTTTTTGGCCTGGTTGTAAAATAACCGGAGCGTTTCATGTACCAGTTCGTAACGGCTAAGCCACGCGATATTGCTCCCCATCAATTTACTGTCCATACGGATACGCTTTCCACTAACTTCGAATTCGGCACATTGATCTTTGGTGATTTGTGCAAAAGCAGTTTCGAAAAGGTTTTCGTCTTTTTCTTTTGCATAGTCCGTAATGCGTTTGCGGAATAAATAATAGGTTGATTCTGTGGGGACTGGATCGTCAGCGTTATGTAAGCCAATGGCGCTACGGACCAACAGGTTAAAACGGCAGTTCTCAAAAATCTTTTGGTCGCTTAAGCCTTCGGCCTCTTTTAGTACCATCATTGCTACCAATATGCGGACAGGGGCGTTGGGAGTACCGTTGTCCTGACAATAAAGCGGGCGGAAAAGATTTTCGTCAATACGCATGGTGACCTGTTTACGGAACTGGTTGTGCCATGCCACCTCGTCTTCATACATCTTTAACGAATTACCAGAAAACAAAGATTTGGGAGAGGTGAAGATGTTAAGTTGACCTGATTTCGGTGATTTTTTAAACATTTATTGCCCTTTTAATTATGAAAGCAAGATACATAAAACAATTGAAAAATACAATTAAATATCTGATTATTAATTAATTAAAAACAATAATACTTTTCGGAGTGGACTCATTTTTATGAAACTTTTCTTAGCGAGTACGACCCCAAATTGCGTAAAGCACGTGGCGTTTGGTATACACCTGCACCCGTTGTAAACTT
>DYLN01000186.1 GCA_020722085.1 Melioribacter roseus | reverse complement strand
AGAGCATCTTCGCTTTCTCTCTATTCATTTTGTAAAGTGCGAAATATAGGTTAAGGATACACTGACACCACGTCCCATGCAAGGACATTCTAATAACGCCAACCGTTCGGCGCTAAATCCGTAAATTACGGGGGAAAATCCCCACACATATTGTCGCGTGATTGGAGAAAACATGTTCAAGATAGATTACTCGAAAGTAGTTGAAAATGATGAAGAACTTGAAATCTATCAGCGATTAACAGTCGAGATACAAAAGTTCTTAATGAATAACGGAGCTACTAAATTCAATACGCTTGTTCGATATGTAGGCGGAAGTGACCGAAGAATGCTACGGCTACTAGACCAAATGGTGAAAGAACAAATAATCAATTATCACAATAACCATTTTGTCTTAGCAAATGCCCCTGAACCCAAAATCAAGCAAGTCGATGTTGGGTGTCCAACTTGTCACGGATTGATTACAGCACCTAAGTTTTTTTCAGATTCGCAAGTTGAATTCCTAAACGCAGTTATTCAGTCACGCCCTATTACAACATTTATCTTTGACCAAAGACCAGTAACGCTAGACACAACTCTTCGCCGCGCCGCCTATATGGCATGGCGGGGAGATTTACAGAATCAAGATATTGCCGTTCTCGGAGATGACGACCTCACAAGTATTGCTATTGCATTAACTGGGTTGGCTAAAAGCATTACAGTATTTGACATTGACGAAAGACTAATAGATTACATCACAAAAGTCAGCGCAGAAAACAACTTAAAAATTCAATGCCGTATTTTAGATGTAACAAAAGACCTTCAAGAAGATATAGTTTCTCAATTTGATGTTTTTACAACCGACCCAACCCCAACAAAAATTCCGTTTACAGTATTTGTAAATGTAGGGATAAAACTCTTGCGCGAAAGTGGTATTGGGTATCTCTCTTTTTATTCTTCTGCGATGAAGTTAACTTCTGACTTACAGGAAGTACTATCGCAAATGAAGTTAATTATCACAGACTTAATTCCATTTTTCACCGAATACGCCTTTGTTCCTCAGACATTTTCCAGTGAAGACAATAAATTGTTGGAAAAATATTCTGGCGGAATTAGCGAGATGTGTTTTTACGAACACCTTTGCCGAACAGTGAAAACAGAAGAAACACGGACTATTCCGCTAACTTATAAAATGGGCGATATGCTTGGAAAAGCAACAAAGCGTTCACTAAAAAATATTAATTCTGACCCTGGCGTAGCAGATAAAGCACACGAAGAATATTTAATCACTATGGCGAAAACAATTAACGGAGATAAAGACAAAGAAGTAAAGTCGGGAGAGTAGAAATGGGAACATCATCTCGTTTTGTTGTAGATATGCAAGTTACAGGTAAATGCAATCTTTCCTGTGACTTCTGCGACGGCGCACCTAAAGAGTATTCAGGCGTATCGTTGTCTGAAATTAAAAAGTGTGTTGACAAACTAGTTAAGGCTGGTTTGACCACATTGAATATTTCAGGCGGAGAACCGCTTGTAAGAAAAGATATTTCTGAAATTTTAGAACATGCCCATTCGCATAACTTAGAAGTTTATTTATCTACAAATGGTCTTTTGCTACATAGATACCCAGAAAAAATTTTCCCGTACATCAAAACATTAGGCTTACCTCTGGACGGCTCAACGCCAGAAATGAATCAAAGAATGACAAGGGGTGAGAAGCAGAAGGATATAACGGAAGGATGGCTACGATATTTCAAAGAGAATCCGCCGTCATTTTTGGTTAAGGTTGGAACGGTGGTGTCAGCAATAAACATTAATGACATGCTCAATATCGGAAATATGATTTACAACCCAACTGTTTACTCTCCAGATGTTTGGCGACTTTATGAGTTTACGCCATTAGGCGATGGACTTCACAGCAAACAAAGGCATGAAATTTCGCCGCAACAGTTTGCAGAAGTCGTTTTACAGGTCAAAAACTTCTTTCCAGCGAAAAACATTGTTCCACTATCTAATGCAGACTCAAACGATTCGTATATTTTTATTGACCCTAGAATGATTATCCAAATTTACACAAACGACAACTATAAAATTGTCGGGAATTTGTTAGATATTTCTGATGATGAACTAATACATTTAAGCAAACAATTTTCAACCGTAGTCACCAAAGGCGGCACAAATCGTGCATGGTTGTCATTCAAGGGTAAAACTCAATGAAACACGCCAAAATCTTTTTACTTATGAAATCAGAATCCGCTCCTTATGTTGAGCATATTGAACCTATTTTGAACAAATATCAACTTCAAATGGAAGCCCGTTATTTCGTAGAAGATTGGATTAGCATAGCCCGCAATCTTTACAAACAACGCATTGCATCTGAATCACCAGAATTTGAGACAGGGTTTGAAGGGCATCTCTGGTTGTCCAAATTTTTATTTGGTCACAGGGGAGTACTGGCTGTTTTGAAACCTACAGAAGGAGCGTCTTCGGAATTACTTGATATGGCGCAAAGAGCAAATAGCGCAAAATCAGAGTTTCGTGATTTACTATCACAAACCAGAAACGGAACAATCCTGATGACAATGAATATTGCTTTGATACCTGAAATCCAGATACAAGGAAATATATTGACAGGTTATCTTGGCGTAAAAAAAGAAAACAACGAGTTTGTCCAATTTGACATAGCAACAGAAGGAACGTGGGATTATTTTTATCTAAAGTACATTCATGTCCCATCACCAACGTTGAATGAAATACTCTACGAGTGGACTGTGATACAAGACTTTGGCTTGATTGACGATAAAAATTATTTATCCGACTCAGATTGGAAAACTATCTTGAACACGAACTCATTTTTTCGCCTTAATCAAAACTCCTATGATGAATAACTCCCAAGAAGAATTTCAACGTCCCGTTATCAACCATCATATTGTAGAGATTTTTGACGTTAACCAAGAAGTTTTCAAAGACGCTGAAAATATAATTTACCTTGCAGAGAAATTTATAGAAGCCAATTCACTTAAAACATTAAGTACTCTTACTCACCGCTTTTCACCTGATGGTATTACGGTCATGTATGTTTTATCTTCATCACATTTAGTCCTGCACACTTGGTCAGAATTAAGATATATTCATTTAGATGTTATGCGATGTGATGAAATACCAACAACTGAAACGGCTAGGAAATTAAGAATGAGTGCAGAAAATATATTCCAGAGTTCCAAAGTAAAAATTATGCAAGTTGTTATGCAGGATAAATAATATGTCTAAAATAACATTATTCACAGCCCTTGAAACTTTAGTAACTTATTTACACATGAAACGCACTAATGAATACGACCAGCCAGGACGAGCAGTAGGCGAAGAAGGGGGGGCAACCTTCGGCAAAGTTACTGGCATTGAAGAAGTAATCGCCAAACACGCCGTAATCGTCGGGCAATTAAAAACTGCTTACGAAAAATTATTTAATTCTGAAGTAATTGACGACAGAATTCATCAAGAAAGCACGAAAATTGACGTGGGTTGCGTTGTGAAAGTTGTTAGTACTGCCTACGGCGAAGAAATATATAGTATTGAAGTAGACGTTAATAATGCACATCGCGTAAGCGCACAATCTCCAATGGGAAAGAATCTGATTAATAAACAAATCGGTTTTCGATTTATTCTTGGAGATACTAATTTTCACATTACAGATGTATGGTCTGCTCACGGTGAAGGCGAAATTAAAAATAGAGTTAGTGTAATCAAAGATAAAATCATTACTCAAGCCGAAAAAATGTTAGAAAAGGAAGTATCTGTAATGCCCGTTGCAAAAAAAGATGAAGCAATGGCGCGAAAACTAAATATCTGCTATTTACTAGACCAGATTAGCATGTTAGAAGTTATGGAGAAGATATATAACCTTGATAATAATGCATCGGAATCTTTGAAAGAATTGAAAGCAACACTAGAACGGGAAGAACATTTTCCTATGGATGAAATCACAAAAACTTCTGGGTTTATACATTTAGCCCAAAAAGTTAACTTGAATATCTAAAAGCGCCGAACAAAGCGTGCAGCCGACTGGTGGGATTCGTCCCGACTTACGGGCATTT
>DYLN01000043.1 GCA_020722085.1 Melioribacter roseus | reverse complement strand
GCACGCCGCCAGCGTTCGTCCTGAGCCAGGATCAAACTCTCCGTTGTAAATTTTAATTTCGCGTAATCGATTGAAACACTACCTAAAGATTCACTTTAGTCACTCACTTTATCAAAGAACTTTTTTAATGCGGAATAGAAACTTAATGCTATTCATTTATTTTGTCAAGTAACACATTAAATCTTTCAAACTATTTTACAAAATGAAAAAAAACAAATCTTCTTACTAAAAAAATGCGATTTCAAAGTTAATATATTCCCTCACGTAAGTCAATTATAATTACAAAAAAAATTATTTTTCGATTTACCCTTTATTTAAAACTTCGTTTTCTCTCTGCAAATGAGCACCTATTATCTTTACGGAACTTTAATTTGAAAACAATGTAAAAAACATAGAAAATTTTTATTAGACACAAAAATTCCTGGAAGGGGGATAACAATGAGAGATACGAAAGCAAAGTCGACAACACAAATTAGAACAAATCCGTTGTCTGACTTAATTAGCGATGAAATTTATGAACTTCTATATACACGCGGTTTGATTAACGAAAAATCTGTGAGAGACCATCAGATAAGGAAAAAGTTTCAAGACCTCAGGACTAAGAACGTCAGCGCTACCGAAGCAATTGATTTGATAAGAGAGGAATATCCTTATCTTCAGTTCGATACCATTAGAAAAATTGTTTACAATATTCAGAAATAATTATCCTTGACAAAAGATAATTCTTCAAGTATTTTAATAGGTGCTTTCACAGATTATTTCTGCGAGAGCAACATAGCCCAGTGTCTCCCCCCAACACTGGGCTTTTTACTTAAAAATATATGGGAAAATTTTATGGCGAAGGTTAAACAGAAATCAAAAGATGTTAAAAAAAAATTAGGCTCACCTTTTAAAGATTACTGGACAAAAGAAAATTACTTGATTCTTTCAGTTGGGTTTGTCTTTTTAATTATTGGCTACATACTGATGGCTCAAGGTCCATGGGACAGTACACTATCTGTATCTATTTCTCCCGTAGTCCTCTTGATTGCTTATCTTATTATAATTCCCTCTGCTATTTTATTCAGAAAAAAAAGAAAGGAAAACAAAGAGGCGAATGTTTCTAGCGAAAATTAAAGGCAATATTGTTTCTACACCAAAGAATAAATACTTGGTTGGACACAAATTACTAATTGCTCACGCGGTTGATTTGGAAGGTAAGTTTATCGGTAAAAAAGATGTAATTGCTTTAGACTTAACCGATGCCGGAATAGGCGATACTGTTTTAGTCTGTCAGGAAGGCGATGCGGTTCAGCAAATTTTAGGTCACAGAAATGCACCGGTTAATACAATGGTAGTTGCCGTTGTCGACAATATCGAATTAACTAACTCTTAACTTTTCACAAATCTCGTTTTCACGTGGATTTAGACAACATATCACGGCTGAAATTACTGCTTAGCATTGAAGGAATAGGTCCACAAAAAATACTGAACATGCTTTCCAAATTTTCTTCATTTGAATCAATACTTAACAGCGACTTTAAACAATTATTATCTGTTGAAGGCATTAATAAAGGTTTGGCATCGAAAATTATCGACTCTACAAAAAACTTTAGTCTGATCAGAGAGCAGACAGAAATTGAATATGAAAAACTATCAAAACTAAGTGCATTTATTATAACTTACTGGGACGATAACTACCCATCATTACTCAGAAAAATTTATTTCCCTCCAATCCTTTTGTACGGCATCGGTAATTTCGAAGAAGCGGATAAATATTCCATTGCTGTTATTGGCACACGACAGCCTACTTTATACGGAAAAAGAATGGCAGAAAATTTAACTGCTGAACTTACTTCGCAGGGAATTACCATTGTCAGCGGTTTAGCAAGAGGTATAGACTCGATCGCCCACAGCAGTGCATTAAAAAATAACGGAAGAACAATTGCGGTTATAGGTTCCGGACTCGATGTGGTTTATCCCCCCGAGAACAAAAACCTTTTTAAGAGAATCACTGAAAACGGAATTGTTATAACAGAATACGAATTGGGAACAAAACCCGATGCTCAAAATTTTCCACGGAGGAATAGAATTATTTCTGGTCTCTCGCTGGGAATTATCGTTGTTGAAACGAGATTAAACGGTGGTGCTATGCAGACTGCCGAATATGCATTGGATCAAAATAGAGAAGTATTTGCCGTACCGGGAAATTTAAATAGTGTTAAAAGCGAAGGACCAAACACTTTAATAAAAAGGGGAGAAGCTAAATTAATTCAAACCGCAAAAGACGTATTTGACGATCTTCATATAAAATTAAAACCGATCCTTAAGAAAGAAAATGCTGCAAAACATGTGGAACTGACTTTATTCGAGGAAAAAATTCTAAAAATTATCGATACTACACCAAAACATATTGACGAAATTGCGGCTGACAGTTCAATGAGCACCGCTGATTGTTTGGTGAACCTATTGTCTCTAGAATTCAAAGGCTTGGTTCAGCAATTGCCCGGCAAGATGTTTGTGCAAATTTAGATTAATATTTCTTAATGCCTTTCCAAAGCTGCTTTAATCTTTCTTTTAAATTTTTCTCATGTCCGCTTTCTGTAGGGAAATAGTATTGTCTGTTTTTTAACTCTTCCGGGAAATAATTTTCCGATATAAAATGACCTTCAAAATCGTGCGGATAGCGGTAATTTTTACCGTAATTTAATTCTTTCATTAACTTGGTAGGTGCGTTCCGCAGATGAAAAGGAACTGGATAAAGTGGATTATTTTTAACGTCGGACAATGCTTTATCTATTGCCAGATAAGAAGCATTGCTTTTAGGGCATGATGCTAAATAGGTTGCACACTGTGCAAGTATTATTCTGGCCTCAGGCATTCCGATTTTATCAACTGCACCAAAAGTAGCCTCAGCAAGAACGAGTGCGTTAGGAGATGCATTCCCAATATCTTCGGATGCAAGTATTACCATCCTTCTTGCAATAAATAAAGGGTCCTCACCTCCCTCGAGCATTCTTGCCATCCAGTATACTGCCGCATCCGGATCGGAGCCTCGGATGCTTTTAATAAACGCAGAAATAATATTATAATGCTCTTCACCGGATTTATCATAAACAATATTTTTCCTTTGAAGTATTTCTTCGATTATTTCTTTTGTAACTTTAATCTCACTATGATTCAATTCGTGAATTACTGCGGCTTCCAATACATTCAACATTATTCTTGCATCTCCGCCGGAAATTAAAAACAAAAAATCACGGTCGATCTCAGTAATATTCAGGCTTTTCAAAAACTCATCTCTACTCAAAGCAAAATTCAGAATTGTATTCATGTCGTCTTTTGATAATTCTTCCAGAACATAAACCATTACTCTTGAACGAAGAGCGGGAATAACTTCGAAAGATGGATTCTCAGTTGTTGCACCAATTAAAATTATTTCACCATTTTCAACTGATGAAAGAAGAGCGTCTTGCTGTGCTTTATTAAAACGATGTATTTCATCTATAAACAAAACGGTACGCTTATTATAATCTTTATTTATTTTTGCTTTTTCAATAATATTTCGTATTTCTTTAACGCCGGATGCAACTGCATTGATCTGATAAAACTCGGAATTTGTCTGCTCCGAAATAATTTTGGCAATTGTAGTTTTGCCGGTTCCGGGTGGCCCCCATAAAATTATTGAGGCAAGATTGTCATTCTCAATCATAACGCGAAGAGGTTTGCCGGCACCAACCAGTTTTTCCTGTCCGCGAAAATCTTCAAGTTTATGCGGGCGGCACCTTTCTGCAAGTGGTACAGAAGGTATTTTAATTTTGTATTCCAATTGATTCTTGAGATTAATTTTCGTCGACTTTTAACACTTTCTCATCTTTTCTTTTCATACGATATTTTTCTCTGGCAACTTTTTCTATCTTAAATCTGCTGGTTTTTAATGAATCAATTTCTTTGTTGAGAATTCTTAAAGTGTCGTCGGAATTTTTTATTCCATTCTCCAGATTGTTTATTTCGGATTTTATCCTGATATATTTTAAAATACCGTTGTTGTTAAATACAAGAAAAGCTGCTGCCAAGATCAATAGTAATATGATAAGTGCAGTCGGCTTTTTACTTTTTGAATTTTTCATTTAAGAGCATTTTTAATAATTCGGTCTATCAATTCTTCAAAAGATATTCCTACTGTTTTTGCCATCTTGGGAAGTAAACTTGTACTTGTCATTCCGGGAAGTGTGTTCACTTCCAGACAATAAGATTTATAATCACTTGTCAACCTAAAATCTACTCTTGAATAACTGCTGCATCCTAAAGAATTGAATGCAAGCAGTGCCTGGTGCTGCAGATGTTCGGAAACCTTAGCCGGAAGTTCAGCCGGCACAACATATTCACTCATGCCGTGTGTATATTTATGTTCATAATCATAAAAACCGCTCTTTGGTTTTATTTCCAAAACCGGTAAAACCTGCTGATCAAGTATACCGACTGTTAATTCACGACCAGCTATATATTCTTCAACTAGAACTTTTCTCGAAAACTTTCTTGCCTTTTCCACAGCTTCGTAGACTTCAACATCACCTCTGCAGATTGTTAATCCGACTGTAGAACCTTCATCATTTGGTTTGATAACACAAGGGTAGCCGAAAAACTTTTTAATTTTTTCCTGAATTAATCTCAAATCAGAATCATCTTTTTCAACTACAAACCATCTTGGCGTATCAACATGATAATGCTGAAACATTATTTTAGACAAAGATTTATCCATTGCCAAGGCACTGGCTAAAACTTTTGAACCTGAATATTTAATATCACGCAATTCCAGAAGTGATTGAATTTTTCCATCTTCGCCCCATTTGCCGTGGAGAGCAATAAAAACAGCATCTATGTTATCGAATAAAGCGGAATTTATTACTTCAATATAATTTCGATTTGACATTTCGGTAAAATCTTTTTGACTGAAAAAATCCGTTACATTCCCGGGCTGGTTTAAACCATATGCAGGGTCTATCACGGTAACATTGTACCCAAGATAATTCAACGCCTTGTAAACCGATTCCCCCGAGGCTTTTGACACTTCCCTTTCCGAAGATACTCCTCCCACAAGAAGAGCAATATTAATATCCTTATTTGCCATATTTTAATCCGGTAATTTTATTTTGAAAAACTATTAATAATCCATTTTGTTTCGATCGTCAATTTTTATCCCGTAAACTTCTTCTGCAAGAGAATAAAGCTCCTTCAATTTCTGAAGCGGAATAGTTTTTTCTCTTCCGAGCAAACGTGCGATGAATAAAGTTTTTGCAGCGTGTTCTAATTTTTCCATTCGAAAATAAGCGCCTTTAACATTCTTGCCTATTGTTACGGCACCGTGATTTTCCAGCAGAAATGCCCAACTGAAATCAACATACGGCAGCATTGAATTAGGAAGCTCGTCGGTTGAAGGCGTCCCATATTTACATAACGGCACTTTCCCGAGGGATAAAATCACTTCCGGGAAAACGGGTCGGTTAAGACCTTCACCTAATGCTGCGAAAGCAGTAGAATAAGGAGGATGGCAGTGAATAACGGAATGAATGTCTTTCCTTAACTTATAAACGAGCAAATGAATCTTTACTTCTGTTGAAACTTTTCCTTTCCCTTCCAGCAAATTGCCGTCATAATCAATTTCAAGAAGATCATCTTCTTTGATTTCACCTTTGCATTTGCCTGAAGGAGTAATAAGTATTCTTTTGTTATCAATTCTTGCGGAAAGATTTCCGTCATAAGCAGAAACATATTCTTTCTCATAAACTTTATGGCAGTATAAAGTTAATTCTTCCCTTAAGGACATTGTCTTTCAATCTCTTCAATAATTTCTAAATTTTTCAATCCGTCTTCGCCAGTAACAGGCGGGGGTGCATTTTTCAAAATAATTTTTTGAACTGCCTTCTGCACAAATGTTAATCTGCCGGAACGTTTCATAAATACTTTTTTACCTTCACCCGAAAGATCTATTATTAATTTAGCAGGTTTATTTTTTCTAACAATAAAATTTTCAATGCTTATCGAACCTTTGCAGCCGATTATTTCAACTCTATTAAAAGCTTTTTTTGCATTGTAAGAAACATTAAAATAGCCGTAGCCTCCTTTTTCAAATTTAACAATTGCTGAAGCAAAATCTTCAACTTCACTTTTATAGACAACATTATCTTTATAACCTTTCACTCCACTTATTTCTCCGCCAAAAAAACGAAGCATATCAATCATCTGCGAGCCTAAGTCAATTAATACACCGCCGCCGCTCAAACTTTTAACGAACCTAAAATTTTCATTAGGAGCCAGATCGATATTATAACTTGCAGATATTGAAACTATTTTACCGATAATCTGATTATTAATCAATTCTTTAGCTTTATTAACCAGAGGATGAAATCTGTGCATGTGATTTAGGATCAAGAGAACATTATTTTTTTTACATGCTTCAATCATTTCTCTTGCCTGAGCGGAATTTATTGCCATCGGTCTTTCGCACAAAATATGTTTCCCAGCATTCGCCGCTAAGATTACCTGCCGGTGATGTTCGGCATTTGTGCTTGAGATATATAATATTTCAAAATCACTTTTCAGAAAATCCTCAAAATTGTTGAATGCATGCTGTCCGCCAAATTTCGAACAAATGAAAAGTGCCCGGTCTAAATCGTGGCTGTAAACTGAAATTAATTTGCTCCTTTTTACAAGCTGAAGCGAAGGCAAAAAAGAATTTTCGGCAAAGCTGCCGCAGCCCGAAACTCCCCATTTTAATTTTCTCTGAAGACGTGAAGTAATTTTAATTCTTGGTTTTATTGTGTTCATATTTCAAATTAGAGTCCCAGTTTTTTCATTAGCATTTTAATTGGCTGAGAATTTTGCATGATGTAAAAGTGTAAAGCGGGAACATTTTTGTTTAGCAGTTCTTCTACCTGCTTGAAAGTCCATTCAACACCAACCTCCATTACATGTTCCGGTTTAGCTTCCTCAACTTCTTTGGCAAGTTCTTCGGGTATATCTATATAAAAATTCTTAGGGATCGTGTTTAACTGCACTTTAGAGGTAAGTAATTTTAACCCAGGAATTATCGGTACATTTATTCCTTCCTTCCGGCAAAGATCAACAAAGTTGAAATAAGATTTATTATCATAAAACATTTGGGTTACAATGTAGGATGCCCCGGCTTCAACTTTAGCTTTTGTAAATTTTATATCCGTCAATAAGTTTGGAGCCTCAAAATGTTTTTCAGGGTAACCGCTTGTTCCAATGCAAAAATCCATAGGGTATGCATCTAATAGACTATCTTCCAGATAATGTCCGTGGTTAATCTTGGATATTTGTCTAATTAAATCAACGGCGTATGTATTTACGCTTCTGCCGAATTGTATTGGTTTGCTAAAACCACTGTCGTCCCCTCTAACAGCAAGAACATTTTCTATCCCCAGATAATGAAGCTCAATCAAAAAATCTTCAGTCTCTTCACGTGTAAATCCTCTGCAAAGGACATGCGGTACTGCATCTATATTATATTTGTTTTGAATAAGTGCACAAATTCCCAAAGTACCGGGTCTTTTTCTTTTTACCTTCACGGAAAATTCACCGGTGGATTTTTCCTCATACATTACTTCGGCTGCATGACTTGTTATATCGATAAAAGGAGGATTATATTTAACTATATCATCCAAAACAGTTAACAACTGTTTAATATCGCCTCCCCGTTTAGGAGGTATAATTTCAAAACTAATTAAAGTATTATTCGTTTTTGCAAGATGTTCGGTAACTTTCATAAATCTTATTCTAATTCCTTCAATTTTTCAAGTGATTAAATTAATATTTTCTTATGTAATTGTCTTAAAATCATTTTTATTCGGGAAGCAATTTCAATAGATATTTATGAATAATTATAAAATCTTTTTCGTCGAGAGGAATTTTTAGATATTCTCCCTTAAGCCACTTTTCCGCCATATCTTTATAATTTGCCGTAAGAAAATGTCCCGATTCGCCGGTGTTTAAGATCAAATATATAAAATCAGACTGGGCAAAATCATAAATGTAGCGCATAGAAGGTCCGAGTATATTCTCATAAGGCTTGCTTCTCGTTGGCTCAGGCTCTGTTTCGTAAAGGTCTGAGAAAGAATATTCTGTATTGAAAATTGTGGTCCCATCGCCGCCTATATTGAAAGGACCTATATCCACAATTTTGTCGAGCAAACCGGATACGCCGTGAAATATATGCTTAAAAGATACTTTATGAATTCTTCCCCACTGCCACCAGCTAATATCTTTACCGTATTTTGTTTCGAGGTCTTTCACCGCATCCGAAAAACTTTTGCGAATAATATCATCGCGATTTTCTATCACAGAAGTATTGGGATCATCGAACCAAAAAGAATCATGCTTTTGAAGAAGTTCTTCAATAATTCGATACGGAACATTCGCAACAAATATGTACTCCTCCATTAAATCTTTTCCGAGTTTCTCTTCAAATAAATTTTTAATCAAAAACTGAAGGAATCTTGTATAAATCGTAGGAATCTGACTTCTGCCGTTAAATTCATAATTCCAGTTTTTTAAAAGTTCTAAAGCTAATTTTATATTGGAATTATCAATACTAACGCTGTCATACGCACTTAAAATATGCCTGGTTATTTCACCGGCATAAGGCGAAATAAAATCATTCTGGTATCTTTCAAAATCTGCTGCCGAATGACGCGCTTTTGAATTTAATAATTGAGTTATCCTTTCTATTCTTGATGACGGTTCCCAGATATTGGAAATATGATAGTGAAAATTTTCTATTGTTTTATTATTTGCCGAAGCTATAAAATTTTGCTGCGGGTTAAATAATTTCGGCATCTCTCCATAGGGGACATAACCATTCCAATCATATTTATTCGTTGTGCCGTCAAAAACAATTGTTGTGCTGTTAAAATTTCTAATTGGCAATTTTGCTGCACAGATATAGCCGATGTTTCCCTGTTTATCTGCATAAACAAAATTCTGACCGGGCACAGTAAAATATCGCAAAGCATTTCTGAAATTTTCCCAGTTATCTGCTTTATCAACATTAATCATCGCATAAATTTCATCACTGAAATCCAAGGCTGTCCATCTCATGCTTAGCGGCTGCGTTACTTTTGCTTTGTCATACAATTTGTTGAAAGGATGAATGCGGGAAATTATCGGTCCTCTGTGAGTGCTTTTTATTTCAATAATCACATCCGATGAATCCTTAACATGAATAGTATCTTCCCGCAACGTCAACGGCTTCCATTGCCCTTCGTAAAAATAGTTTGTTTCGCTGGGGTCTAATTTCTCGGCGTAAAAATCTGCATCATCTGTCATTACATTTGTAAGCGCCCATGCTATAGTTTGATTTGTTCCGATAACTACCGCCGGAAGTCCTGGTATAGTAAAGCCGGCAACATTAAGTAGATCACTTTTTAAGATTACAAAATACCATCGCCCCGGAGCGGTATAAGCAAGGTGAGGATCATTAGCAATAATTGGTTTTCCCGAAATAGATTTTGATGAATTGACCACCCAATTATTCGATCCTATGTGAGTACCCGCCATACCAATTAATTCTCTGAATTGCCTGTCAACTTTAATAAAACCGTTGTCGATCATTGAAAATTTTTTCGTCTCAGGAGGAATTATTGTTGGAGCGTTCTCGGGAAATGAAGGTAGAATTTCTTTAGCTTTTTCTTCTCCGAGTTTTTGAACAAGATTTGTAAACGCAATGTCTGTCCACCAGCTTATATTCAGTTCCCATGCCATCAGCTTGGCTATCACAAGACTGTGTTCTGGTTTCCATGGATAAGGATCGTATCCCAACAAATCAAATTCGAGCGGGTATTTTCCTTTTGCTTCATTAATAAAAGCGTTCACGCCTTTAGAATAAGCAAGTAAATATTTTTTGGATATCTGACTTAGTTTTTCGTAATCTTTTTGCACTACCTTGTAAATACCAATCGTTCTGAACATTTCGTCAATCGGAAGAGCTTTAGAGCCTAAAATTTCACTAAGCCTTCCTTCGCCTGCTCTTCGGGCAATATCCATTTGAAATAATCTTTCCTGGGCGTGTAGATATCCGAGGGCAAAAATTGCATCTTCTTCGTTTTTGGCTTTCACATAAGGTATAGCATGATTATCGCGGTATATTGCAACTTCGCTCGATATCCCTTTTACTTTTAATTCGCCGTCATAAACCGGAAAAGATTTGCGTAATAACAAATATGAAAGGACTGCAATGGCTGCTATTAATATCAACAACGAAAATAAAACAGCAATGATAGTCTTTTTCCAATTTTTCATAATCAACGGATTTTTTTTGAAAACAAATTTAACTAATTAATTGACCCCACTAAAAAATAAATTTACTATAAACAGAGGATTTTTTTACTTTTAGAACCAAAATTAACGAGGAGAAAAATTAATCATGGGCATAACCTCTTTATTAATATTAACAGTGATCGGTATAATTATATTTTTTTTGCTATTCATCCTGCTTAAAAGGGTGAGTGTTAAAAATGAGAGAGATATAGCACCGGGATTTGAAAGAATAGAAAGAACATTTAGAGATGAGTTAAGCAGAAACAGAGAAGAAAATTTAAAATCCTCAAGAGCACAGCGGGAAGAGTTGAGTGCATCACTTAAAATGTTTTCTGACAAACTCGATGATCAATTGTCAAAATTAATCCAGACCAACGAACAAAAATTTGATAGACTCCAGGAGAAAGTTGAAAAGCAGCTAAAGGAAATTCAGAACAACAATTCAACAAAGCTCGAAGAAATGCGGCAGACGGTTGATGAAAAGCTTCATTCAACACTTGAGAAACGTCTGGGTGAATCTTTTAAGCTTGTAAGCGAACGATTGGAAATAGTCCATAAAGGATTAGGAGAAATGCAAAATCTCGCTACCGGGGTCGGGGATTTGAAAAGAGTGTTAACAAATGTAAAGACACGTGGAACTTGGGGTGAAGTACAGCTCGGCAGTTTAATTGAACAGGTTTTAACTCCTGATCAATATGCAAAAAATGTATCTACCAAAAAAAACAGCGGTGCCATAGTTGAATATGCCATTAAGATGCCGGGTAAAAATGAAGATGAAGATGATGTTGTTTGGATTCCGATTGACGCAAAATTTCCTCTGGACGATTATCAGCGTTTATCCGAAGCCCAGGACTCTGCAAATCCCGAACTTGTAGAATCTGCTGCAAAGGCTCTTGAACAACGAATTAAAGGTGAAGCAAAAAGAATTGCGGAAAAATATATTGACCCTCCTCATACCACCGATTTCGCAATTATGTTTTTACCTGTTGAAGGTTTATACGCCGAAATCTTACGACGCCCGGGTTTGTTTGATTCAATACAACGCGAATTTCGTGTTACAATGACAGGACCTACAAATTTACTTGCCGTCTTAAACAGCCTGCAGCTTGGCTTCAGAACACTCGCAATCGAAAAAAGATCAAGTGAAGTATGGAAACTGCTGGGATTAGTAAAAACAGAGTTCGGAAAATTTGGTGACGTTCTCGAAAAAACACAGGAAAAATTACGACAGGCAAGTGATTCAATTGATTCGGCTAAAGTCCGTACACGCGCAATTGAAAGAAAATTGAAAGATGTGCAGGAATTACCGGCAGGCGAGGGAACAAAATTATTGGAATAAATTATTAGTGAAAAGGGAAAAGGGAAGAGTGAAAAGGGAATAGGGAAAAGTGAAAAGGGAAATGAAGTAATTGATTGTTGACTAATGACTGTTGAAGATTAACTACAAATAACAACAAATGACATTACAAAGAATATAAATTGACAAAAAATTCTCAGTGCTCAATAATCAATTTTCAATATTCAATTTAGAATGACCTTATGACAAATGACCATTAACTGCCAACAACAATCATTTTACCGATGATTAACCACACTTTACCGATTTTTTATTATTCTCTAATTACAATAGAACTATATTCGAACTGAAAATCCTGAAGAGGAGGAAAAATGTGCGGCTCAAACAGATCGGGAAGAATAATCGGAGGGCTGCTTTTAATTGCTGCGGGCTTTTTGTTTTTGTTAAACAATTTAGAGATACTGACTTTTGGTCTTCCGGATTTCTTATTGACATGGCAATTCTTTTTTATTGCCTTTGGAGTTTTGTTAATCTTAGCAGCTCATAACAAAATAGCAGGACTTATCTTTATAAGCATCGGACTTTTTAATTTATATCCTGAATTATGGCCGTTAATTTTTGTGTTTATAGGAACCTACATAATTCTAAGAAGAAAAAAGTACAATTATTATTACAGAAAAGCCGGTATCAATTTCACCGATAGAGGCGACCCAGCAAATTATATTGACGATGTAGCAATATTCGGGGGAAGCAATAAGGTACACAACATCGATAATTTCCGGGGCGGAGCCGTTACTTCAATCTTTGGCGGCTCGGAAATTAACATGCTTAACTGCACTCTAGCCGACGGCGACAACTTTCTGGAAGTAACTTCAATCTTTGGCGGCTCTACGATTATCGTTCCCAAAAACTGGAATGTTGTATTAGATATAACTCCTATATTTGGCGGATGGGGAGATAAACGAATCAAAGAGCCGAACATTGAATATTTACCAAACCGAAAATTGATAATAAAAGGCATATCAATTTTTGGCGGCGGAGAAATTAAAAATTATAAATAGAGGAGGCGCTATGCCGCAGAGAAACGGGAAAGTCTGGATAGGAATAATATTTATTTTATTCGGAATTATGTTCTTACTCGACAATACGAATTTCTTCGCATTCAATCTGCATCATATTTTCTTTTCATTTCCTATGTTCTTGATTATTATAGGTGTAATAATCATAGTGCATACCCGCAATTCTCTATTCGGTTATATTGTTCTTGGAATAGGTATTTTAACATTACTTCCTAGAATGATGCCATTTATGCATATCTATTTTTCTGATATCTTGCCGCTAATCATAATAATAATTGGATTAATGATTCTACTTAGAAGGAAAGATTATACTCACCACCCAAGAAATGAACAGCATGGCGGTCCGTATCATTCACATTTTGACTACAGCGGCGATATTCTCAATGATTCATCTATTTTTTATTCCAGCAGAAAAATTGTTAGATCCCAGAATTTTAAAGGCGGCAAAATAACCTCATTCTTCGGGGGTTCAAGCATTGATTTTTCTCAGGCAAAATTAGCTGAAGGCAGCAACATATTGGATCTGGCTGTAATTTTTGGCGGAGTTCATTTTCAAGTTCCCTCCAACTGGAAAGTTGTAATAAACGCAACAACAATATTTGGAGGTTTCGAGGATAAACGATATTTAACCTCACCTGCAGCGGAGTTATCGGAAGGCACACTTGTCATTTCCGGCTTTATTTTATTTGGCGGCGGCAAATTGGAAAATTCATTAATAAATTAATTAGTAAACAATAATGACCAACCCGTTTATCAGCAATAAAAAAATTTTGTCGTCATATATTTTAATTTGGGGTGTTATACTTATAATTCAGTTTTTGGTTTTGTCTTTGATTTCCTCGGTGAGTTTGTTAAATGCTTTTGCCGACAGTGCAGTATTTAACGTTCTTTATTTTTTATTGGGAATCAGTTTGTGGTATACTGCCAATTTTAACTCCTTAGAAAATTACTCGATTTTAAAAATAACACTTAACCACTTCGCAGCAGCAATAATCAGTTCCGGTATTTGGGCTCTCGCCGGATTTTATCTTCTGCAAAATATATTAGTCGGACAAACAAAATACTTGGCTTTTGTGTATTCTACTTTGATATGGAGATTTTTAATCGGAGTAATGTTCTACATAATAATTGTTTCCGTCGATTACATAATTATTTACTACAACAATTTTGAGGAGAAACGATTAAAAGAAGCTGAACTTAATTCCCTGGTAAAAGAAGCAGAATTAAAATCGCTGAAGTACCAGATTAATCCGCATTTCATTTTTAACAGCTTGAACTCAATAAGCTCGCTGACAATCAGCAATCCCCCAAAAGCACAGGACATGACGATAAAGCTTTCTACCTTTCTGCGTAACACTCTTTCGAAAAATGAACATCAAAAAAGCAAGCTTTCAGACGAAATTAATAATGCAAAATTATATCTCGACATCGAAAAAGTCCGCTTCGAAGAAAAATTCGAATTCGTTGAGAAACTGAATAACATCTGTCTTGAAACTGAAGTACCAAGTATGATACTTCAGCCTTTACTTGAAAATGCGATAAAGCACGGTGTTTACGAAAGTCTGGATAAAGTAGTGATTATTCTCTCATGCGAAGAAGAAAAGGGTTACATAAAGATCACGGTTGAAAACAATTTTGACCCGGAGGCTGTTCCCAAAAAAGGAGAGGGGATAGGAATAAAAAATATAAGAAACCGGTTGAAGCTTATTTATAATCAGGATAATTTGATAAGTACAGAAAAAGAGAACAATATTTTCAGAGCTAATATTTATATCCCGCAAAGTTGAGAAAGTAATGGAAGCAAAATTAAGAGCAGTAATTATCGATGACGAAAAACTTGGCAGAGATATTATTAAAAATTATTTGTCGGCACGCAAGGATATTGAACTAATATGTGAATGTTCCAACGGATTCGAAGGGATAAAAGCAATTAATGAAAAAAATCCCGATCTGATTTTTCTCGATATTCAAATGCCAAAACTAAACGGATTCGAGATGCTTGAACTGCTGGATAAACCGCCGGTAATTATATTCACGACAGCATTTGATCAATTCGCAATAAAAGCCTTTGAAGTAAACGCAACCGATTATCTTCTTAAACCTTTTTCTCAGGAAAGGTTCAATGAAGCTGTTGAAAAAGCCAAAAAGCAATTTGAAAACAGAACCGGCTACGAAGCATCTATTCAACGACTTGTAAATAATGTAGATGAAAAACAAGTTTATCTCGAAAGAGTTGTTGTTAAAACGAATCAAAAAATTCAACTTATCCCGGTAGAAGAGATTGATTATCTTGAAGCTCAGGATGATTACGTAATGATTCATACGCCATCGGGAAAATTCCTCAAACAAAAAACCATGAAATATTTCGAACAAAATCTTAAGCCCGAAGAATTTTTAAGAATTCATCGTTCTTTTATTGTAAGAATAAAAAACATAAAACAAATCGAACTTTACGAAAGAGACTCATACATTGTCATTCTTACCGGCGGCACAAAACTTCCCGTAAGCAAAACCGGCTACCAAAAACTGAAAGAGATTATGAATTAAACCGTAATGCGATTGAGAATTGAAAAATTGGGAGTTGCAAATTGAAAATTAATTTTCTTTAACAGTAGTTTGATGCATTAAAGATCTCTGAGTTCCCGTACTTTTTCTGGTTGTCTACTTCTTTAATGAGAACGCCCAATTTACCTGATTTTGAATCTTCCTTTATTAGTTCATCCAATTCTGCCAGTCTTTTTCAGGGAGAGCCTCAATTGACGTTTACCACTCCTATATTTATATTTTGGCATGTAAATCTTGGGTGAGGCACTTATGAATTACGATACCGACCTTCAGTCAATTCAGGAAGCTCGCACGTTAGCTGCAAAAGCTAAAGAAGCTCAGCTCGAATTCAAACATTATAATCAGGAACAGGTGGATAAAATTGTTAAAGCAATGGCTGACGCCGGCTACAGAGAAGCCGAAAGGCTTGCAAAAATGGCTCATGAAGAAACTGGATTCGGTAAATGGCAGGATAAAGTAATCAAAAATCAATTCGGCACTAAAGATGTTTATGAATCAATTAAAGACTTAAAAACTGTCGGCATTATTGATGTTCAGAAAAACGGAAAAATAGTTAAGATTGCCGAACCGATGGGTGTAGTTGCAGCATTGGTACCCTCAACCAATCCGACTTCAACGGCAATGTTTAAAGCGCTTATTTCCGTTAAATGCAGAAACGCAATAGTTGTCAGCCCTCATCCAAAAGCAGCAAACTGTACTGCCGAGGCAATCCGGGTTTTATCCGACGCTGCGGAAAAAGCCGGCGCTCCAAAAGGTTTAATGCAGTGCATGACGATTCCCACACTCGAAGGCACCGAAGCTTTGATGAAAGATAAAAATGTCGCAGTTATTCTTGCAACTGGAGGCACACCGATGGTAAGAGCAGCATATAGTGCCGGCAAACCTGCGCTTGGTGTCGGCTCAGGTAATGTACCCGCATTTATAGAAAGAACCGCTAATTACCAAAAAGCAGTAAGAGATATCATTTACGGAACAACTTTCGATAACGGTACTTTATGTTCTTCAGAGCAGGCAATGGTTGTCGATAAACCGATCGTTGAAAAAGTAATTGAGGAATCAAAAAGAAACGGTTGTTATTTTGTTAATCACGATGAAAAAATGAAATTGGAAAAGACGCTGCTAAAAAGCGGAAGAATTAATCCCGATATTGTTGGAAAATCTGCTGCGTGGATCGCAAATTACGCCGGCTTCAGCGTTCCCGAAAGCACAACTGTATTGATTGCAGAATGTTCCGGTGTCGGGAAAGAAGAGCCGTTATCAATGGAAAAGCTGTCACCCATTCTTGCGTTTTATACTGTTGACGGCTGGCTTGAAGGCTGTCATAAATGTATCGAGCTTCTGGAATTCGGCGGCATCGGGCATACGCTCGTTATTCATTCCAACGACAAAGATATTATTATGAAATTCGCTCTTGAGAAACCGGCATTTAGAATTGTTGTTAATACTCCGGCTTCAGTTGGTGCTGTCGGCTATACAACTTCTCTAATGCCCTCAATGACACTCGGTCCCGGAACATGGGGCGGCTCAATTGTTTCAGAAAATGTCAGCGCCGTTCATTTAATGAATATAAAAACCTTAGCATACGAAACAAGACCGGTAAATTCCGGCAGCTGCATCAATTCTTATGAATACAACGGTGAATTCGTAAAACCGGTTTATCGATCGGAAAATTTTGAAAACATTACCGAAAAAATTGAATCGAGATTAAGAGCACGCGCCGGCAATCCTGCCGTTGACCCGTTAAGAAATATTGTTCAGAGTTCAGGCTCCGTTAAAAAGGGAAAAGTTTACGGAAGCGGAATTTCGGAAGATGAAATTTCAAAGATTATAAAAGAATTTCACAAGAGATAATTGTTTTTCACTCTGTGGTTCTCAGCGTCTACTCCATGGTTCTTTGTGTAACTGATTTTAAAAATTTACACAGGGTGCCACGAAGAAGTCACAGCGTTCCACAGAGAAACATTATTCAATCAGAGTACCTATCCAACCGGAATTTCTCACCGAGATAAAGTTTACGCACATCGGCGTCTTCGGCAAGATCTTGAGCCTTTCCTTCTTTAAAAATCTTGCCTTCAATTAAAATATAGGCTCTGTCAACAATGCTTAATGTCTCATGAACATTATGGTCGGTAATCAAAATCCCGATACCCTTGTTTTTCAAATTGGCGACGATGTTCATTATATCTTCCACAGCAATCGGGTCAATTCCGGCAAACGGTTCGTCTAACAAAATGAATTTAGGACTAGTAGCTAATGCTCTTGCTATCTCGGTACGTCTTCTTTCCCCGCCGCTAAGCTGGTAGCCCATTGTTCTTCTTACGCTTTCGATTCCAAGTTCATTCAAGAGGCTTTCAAGCCTGCTTTTCTTCGCTTCAGCTGTAAGCTGCATTGTTTGCAATACCGCCATAATATTATCTTCTACACTCAATTTTCTGAAGACCGAAGCTTCCTGAGGGAGATACCCGATACCCATCTTTGCTCTTTTATACATCGGTTCGGATGTAATTTCTTTTCCATCCAAAAACACCTTCCCTTCGTTTGGTTTAATCATACCGACAATCATGTAAAATGTTGTTGTTTTGCCTGCACCATTAGGACCAAGCAAACCGACAACTTCACCCTGCTCAACTCCTATCGAAACGTGGTTTACTACTGCTCTTTTTTTATAAATTTTTTTTAAATGTTCGCTTTTTAGCTGCAAGTTTTTATTCATAATTATTTCATCTCGATTAAATAAAAAGGAATCCTCTTGCCGTTCAATAAATCTTCCTTTTTAGGTCTGTTATTATAAACAATAAATGACGGTAATGTAAAATCTTTTTCCTTGCCTTCAATCAATTTTTCGGGATGATATTCACTTGCCGGACTGCCATAAAGTTTAACATCGGTAACTTTTGTGCTATCGAAAAAGATTTTTGCCCTTTCGGAACTGGATTTAAGCAGACCGTTGGGTCTATCACCTTCAAACAAATAATAAATGCTCAGCACGCTCTCGTTAACTTCGGTCAGGTAAAGTCCATTTTCATTAAAATACATTTTAATATTTTTACCGGAAATTTGATCATAACGATAATCGTAATTTTTATTGAATGAAAGGATGAATGCGTTGTTATCAATATTTATCCAATCAAGATCGTTATCTTTAAGATAAATATGAATCGAGTCGCCGACAAGCTGGGATTCACCGTACCAAAGTATTGGGGGCAATGTGTCGTCTTCCTTTCTGTAAGTAAAAATAAAATCTTTTGACTGATCGTAAAAAGTATAATTATTTAGTGAAGAAACCTCGCCCCTCACTATTTTTACGGAATCTCTTGCTATCATTTTATTTTGAGCAGAATCCTTAACTGATTCCATTTCTTTCGAAGAAATAAAAAGTGTATCGGGCTTTCCGTTTCTTGTTGTATCCACCTGAACCAATAACGGCTCTCCGTGTATTATTGAGTGACTTGTTTTGCTTGAATCAATCAATTCATTTCCCATCACAAGTAATTTTTGTTCCTTATCAAGCAGCACAATATTTTTATACGCCAGTGTAACACCTGTCTTTCTGAAATGAATTAAACTATCGGCAAATAAACTTGAATTTTTCTGGACTACATTTACACTGCCAGATGCTATCGCTTTATCCTCATCATCAAAATAAATTAATCTTTTTGAATGCAGAATCGACGTCGTATCCTTCAAAGTTACGCTTCCATAGAAATGAGACTTTTTACCTTCAAAGTAATAATAGCCGCTGTCGGCTGTTAAGGTCACGTGACCGTCAAACAATGAAATTCCGGTTAAAGAATAAGCAGTTCTTTCGTTTCCTTTATAATAGCCTTTTGCCGTTTTTACAACAATAGAATCCTGAGTTAAAATCACATTGCCTATCAACTCAACTTCGTTTTTAGCAAGGTGCTGAACAGCTCTTTCACATGTTATGTGAACATCGCCTTGAGTTATAATTACATTTCCGATTACTTCGCGTATATTTTCACCGTTTACAATTTTCCCGATCAAACTATCACCGATTACATGAACGAAATTATTTTCTCCGCCGGGCGTTATTTGGACTTCCTGCGCTTTGGAAGCAATCGAAAAAATAAAAATAAAAATTATTAATTCTGATAAGCCGTTTTTCACTTCTTTTCTTGTTCTTGTGAAATACTTGAAATGTAAGTGATATTTCTAATTACGTAATTACTCAACTTCTCGTCGGAGGTGAATCCGTATCCTTTAATAATTTCCTTGCTCGATGTGATTGTTACAAATTTATCCGTTAAAATTTTTCGGTCCTTATTTCTCCACATCAATTCACTTGTTTTTAGCACCACACCGCTGTCGTTAACTGCAACAACACTGTCAATAGCAAACATATTTTTTGTTATATCGTCTACCTTGCCGCGCAGAGAAGTAAGTGTTGTTGTCTTTTTTCCTTCGGTGTTGTAGAAATCTATTTTTACCCCGTCAAGCAAAGTGACTTTCTGTTGGTCGAAAATTTTGAGATGGTCGGCATAAAGTATAGCCTGCAGAATCCCGTTATCGGTAAACAGCACTTTCGCATTCCAGCTTTCTTGCGATGGCAGCTCACCAGATGCAGTAATATTCTCCAGTTCTGGTTTAACTTGTTTCTCGCCGCACGAATAAATAATAAGTGCAAAAAAAAATATTAAAGTTATTTTATTCATCTTGCCTGAAGTCCAAGTTTTACAAGATCATGCAAGTGGATAATCCCAACGGGCGTATTATCTTCGTCTGTAACAATTAATGAGGTGATATTAAAATTTTCCATTTGTTGAATTGCAAATGATGCAAGATATTCTTTACTAATGGTTTTAGGATTTTTTGTCATAATATCTTTTGCTGAGAGGTTATGAATATCCAGCGATTTTTCGAGTGTTCTTCTCAAATCACCGTCTGTAATAATTCCGGAAAGTTTTCCTTTCTCGTTTACGACGCATGTCATCCCAAGTCGTTTTGAAGTCATAACAAGTATTGTATCTTTTACGGAAGCGGTTTCTTCCACCAACGGAACATCTTTTCCTTTAATCATTATTTCGGAGATTCTAAGAGACAATCTTTTCCCTAAGCTTCCGCCTGGATGAAGCAGAGCAAAATCTTCTGCAGAGAAACCGCGTTTTTCCAGAAGTGCTATTGCAAGCGCATCTCCCATTACCAGTGCCGCAGTTGTTGAGGCAGTGGGAGCCAAATCATGTGGGCAGGCTTCTTCTTTGACTGCAACATTTAATACAATATCACATTCTTTAGCAATCAAAGAATTATTCTCACCGAGCATTCCAATTATCGTAACTTTTATTCTTTTAAATAAAGGGATCAAATCCAGCAGTTCAGAAGTATTTCCGCTTTTGGAAATCAGTATTACAATATCATCTTTCCGTACCATGCCGAGGTCGCCGTGAAGTGCATCTGTTGGATGCATAAAAATCGCTGCTGTACCAGTTGAATTCATTGTAGCAACTATTTTGCGGGCTATCAAACCGGATTTTCCCATTCCAGTAAAAACAACTCTGCCTAATGAATTGTAAATTGCATTGACTGCTTTATAAAAATTTCTGTCTATGCTGGTACTTAGCCCCCGCACTGCATTCGATTCTATTTCAATAACTTTTCTTCCTATCTCAATAATTTTTTCTTCCGACAAGTTCTATCTCCTTTTTAATTCAATATTTCCCAAAAAGATTATAATCGATATCAATTCTTTTCAAATATTTATTATAAAGCAAAAATCCCTGTCTGATGTCTTCATCCGTAAACATGTCTAAATTGGTAAAAAAACTGTTTGGATTCAGTGCAATCTTAGGATCTTTAATGCCTTTCAAAATCCTTATCTCATTAAACAAATTCGTAACAGGTATAAAATAATTTATTTTAGTGGAAGTGTCATGTATCCAGATTCTTTTTTGTGAGGGTACGACAGCAATAACCAATTTGTTTTTTATAAGGTGGATTTCCCTCACATAAGAATTGTCGAGAGGAGCTTTTTGACCCGTCTCCCATCCGGAATACGTCTTGTAGCTTTTGAACTCTTCATCAACAGGAAATTTTTCTCCCTTATTAAGTCTGAAATCAATCTCGATTTGACCGAACGACTCTTCATGAATAACAACATAAACCTCGCATGAATCAAATGAAATATAGGATACGGCAAAAACTGCCGAGGAAGAAGCATCAAGATCAATTTTCGAACCGGCATGACCGAGTATAAAATTTTTACCACCGAATCTGCCGTTTCCCAAAACCATGAGAGCTTCTATCTTATCTCTATAAATTTTATATCCCGGTTTATTCTGTGGAAGTGCAGTGAAGAGCCACTCTTTCTCGTAAGTAAATAATTTCCGGGGGAATTCTTTATTTCTTTCTGCTTCGCTAATCAAACGAGAATGCCTTTTTTGTAATTCAAAATTGTGGAAAGAAGTTTTTCAGCAGTTGAATTATCGATTATCAATTTTACACTTCTTTTCACATTTCGTTTCGCTGTTTTGGGAGCCGCACTGATGCCGCATTTGCTAAGCAGAGGAAGATCGAGTACTTCGTCTCCCATATAAAATACATTGCTAAAGTTAAGATGTAATTTGTCTATTAATTTTTGTGCTGCCGATAACTTATCCATTGCCGAATGAAGAACAAACATATTTTCGATTGAATTAAGGTCTTTTACCGCATCATTTTTATCTGCTGTTACTATGCCTGCTATGCACCCAAGCTGCTTTAAGCTGTCGGCAAAATTTTTTAACAATGGAACCAACTTATCTTTATTTTCCCCCTGACCAAGCAGAACACCTTCAAGGTCAAGAAGAATGAGTTTTATTTCTGAAAAATCGATGTGATTTTTATTTTGCATTTTTTACAACTGCATCGATACTTTTTATAACAACGAGGAGTTCTTTAAGTTTATTTAGGGGAAATTGGCTGGCTGCATCACTTAATGCTTTTTCCGGTTCGGGATGAACCTCAAGAAACAAACCATCAATTCCGGCTGCTGCAGCGGCGCGAGCCAGAACAGGTATAAATTTCGGCTGCCCTCCCGATTCACTCCCTTTAGCTGGCATTTGTACCGAATGTGTTGCATCCATTATTACCGGATAACCAAACTCTCTCATTATTTCAAGCGACCTCATATCAACTACCAAATCATGATAACCGAACGTTGTTCCGCGTTCGGTTAATAAAATATTTTTGCCGCCAGCCGATTCAATTTTTTTGACCGCATGAATCATATCTTCAGGTGCAGAGAATTGTCCTTTTTTAACATTAATTACCCTGCCGGTTTTCGCTGCTGCAATAAGCAGTTCCGTCTGACGTGAAAGAAAAGCCGGTATTTGAATCACATCTGCAAACTCAGCCGCTGCGGCTGCTTCTTGTTCGGTGTGAATGTCAGTCAAAACTGGCAAATCCAGATCGCTCTTTACTTTTTTTAAGATTCTCACTGCTTCGGAATAATCAAGACCAGTAAAAGAATTGATGCTTGTTCTGTTGGCTTTTTTATAACTCGATTTAAAGATGAAAGGAATCTTCAGATTTTGTGTAATTTTTTTTATTTCAGCAGCCGTTGTAAGCGTTATAATTTCATTTTCCACTACACACGGTCCAGCAATAAGCACGAAAGGTTCTCCGCTGCCGATTTTAATATTTTTTATTTTCACCATAAATTTTACTGAAATAAATTATCCTGCCCGTTCTGTCTTGTCTTCTTTCGGTTGAATCTTTTATAGCTCAGCTCAGTTGCTTCTCTTCCTCTTGGAGTTCTTTGGATAAATCCCTGTTGAATTAAAAACGGTTCGTAAACTTCTTCAATTGTACCCGGATCTTCATTGACAGCAACCGAAAGAGTATTTAACCCAACAGGTCCACCGCTGAATTTTTCAATAATAGTAAGAATAATTTCTTTATCCATTTCATCAAGACCAAATTCGTCAACTTCAAGAGCAGTAAGTGCTTTACGGGAAGTTTCGATATCTATACTTTTTTTATTTTCAAAATCAGCGAAGTCGCGGGTTCTTCTAAGCAGACGGTTTGCAATTCTCGGTGTGCCCCTGGAACGTTTTGCAATTTCATCGGCTGCATCTTCGTCAATATTAATGTTCAGAATTTTAGATGAGCGTCGTATTATTTTCCCGATTAAATCGCTTTCGTAATAATCGAGTCTTGATTTTATTCCAAACCTGTCACGCAGCGGAGCAGTCAACAGTCCGGCTCTCGTTGTTGCACCAATCAAAGTATATTTCGGGAGTTTTATTTGAACTGTTCTGGCATTCGGACCCGAATCTATCATGATATCAAGTTTAAAATCTTCCATTGCAGAATAAAGATATTCTTCAACAACAGGACTCAATCTATGAATCTCATCAATAAACAAAACGGATTTTTCTTCAAGATTGGTTAAAATTCCCGCAAGGTCGCCGGGCTTTTCCAGCACTGGACCTGAAGTAATTTTTATTTTGCTGCCAAGTTCGTTAGCTATTATGTGAGCAAGGGTAGTTTTGCCAAGTCCGGGCGGACCGGTCAATAAAACGTGGTCTAAACTTTCATTTCTTTTTAGCGCAGCACCGATAAATACTTTAAAATTATCAGTAATCTTTGATTGTCCTACAAACTCATTAAAAGTCTGGGGTCTGAGCGTCTGCTCAAACTTTTGTTCATCTTCTTTTAATTCCGGGTTTGTGTTAGTTGATTTTCTCATAATAAATCCGAAGCATACTTCAAGCTTCGGCAACGGCAAATTTCTTTTTTTGATATTCCTTAAATTTTTGAATTATGCGTACCATCCAAGCCATTAATAAAATCATTACCAGTGCAGCACAGAGTGACTCGATAAAATTAAACGATTTGGCAAAGTATTTATAAAAGCCCGGGAACCATGCACTGCCGTATAAAATAACCACGTGAACGGCGTAAATAACAAGTGTGTTTCTTCCTATTTGTTTTACAAAGTCGGGAACGTTTTTAATTCTTGCCGCGATAAACGACATGCCGGCATTCAATAAAATTACGGTTCCAAGCCGGTAAAATATCAGCGCAAATTGATCCGTCCAGAATTGTTTATTTCCATAAAAAAGATCTTCAATAAAGTGAAACACAAACGAGGTTAAAAACAAAACGAACCCCGCAGCAAAAAGTTTTAGTGAAAAAGATTTTTTCGTAAATGCTTCGGGATTGTTAGCAAGATAATATCCTAAAAATCCTCCAGCAATTACATAACCCGACCATGGAAAAAGCGGAAATAAAGATCCGGATTTATCGTAAAAGTATGCTGCTAAAGGAGCGGGTAAAATGTTTATCCAATCTATTTTTTCTGTAATTAAATAAATAGTAAAAAAGAAAAAGGCTCCAGCAGCAAGTATTAGACTGTCATTAACTTTGAACTTCTCTGCAAGAAAAGTCAATCCGATTATAAACAGCAGACCAAAGCCAATTAAATGAAGCGCATCGACAGCAAAAAATGAAAGCCACTGCTCTTTTGTTACTTCGCTGTAATCAAAAATTTTATAAGTAGGAAATCTTAACAGGTAGCCTATTAAAACTAAAGTAACAAAACGTTTTACGCCTTTGTATACTCTCGGATTTTCCTTGAAAGGAACTTTCTGAAGCCGCAGCAAATATGTAAACACAACGCCCGACGTAAACATAAAAATAGGTGCAGTGAAGCCACGGATGGTCAGCCAGATATTATAAGCGGCAGAGGAATAATCCCGAAACTGATCTGCAAGAAAAGTATCTACAGTATGCCCTTCAACCATCATCAAAACGGCAAGTGCTCGCATCAAATCGAGAAAAATTATTCTTTTTACGCTGTTTTTTTCCACCAGAACCCTTAGATAATTTAACTATTCTTTTTATTGGAGTAGTTCAAAGATAAGTAATATTGGAGATTTATTAAATAAGGCTTTTCCCTAAACCTATTAAAGACTATGACTTTGTTAGTAGAGCTGTTTCTAACAGCACACTTAGAAAAGTTGAAATAAAAGATAGCTTACACACTTATAAATCGGATTATTCATAAAAATTAATGAATTTTCTAAAAAGAGATAAATTTTTGACCTACGAATTTTCTAACTCTACGAGCCAAATTTT
>DYLN01000042.1 GCA_020722085.1 Melioribacter roseus | reverse complement strand
GGGCGAGGAGACCTCGCCCCTACAAAGAAACAATAAGCCAATTTGTTGTGAGATCATGTTCCTGCGCTGTAATCTTTAATATATGATTCCTGTTCTTTTGTAAGATTGTCAATTGTGCAGTTCATCGTTTGCAGTTTTATGTTTGCTATTTCTTGATCCTGTTCTTCGGGAATTTCGATTACTTCTGGATTCAGTAGAATTCCCTGTTTATCATAATTTACCAATCTTAACTGCGACATAAACTGATTTGCAAACGACATATCCATTACTTCGGAAGGATGTCCCTCAGCGGCGGCAAGATTTACCAGTCTGCCCTTTGCAAGCAAATAAATTTTTCTTCCGTCTTTTAATGTGTATTCCTCGTTGTTTGCTCTTACGGTTCTTTTGCCGCTGCTCAGTTTTTCCAAATGCGGGATGTTTATTTCGCAGTCGTAATGCCCGGTATTGCAGACAATTGCGCCGTCTTTCATTTTTTTGAAATGCTTTTCAACAATTACATCTTTAACACCGGTAGCGGTAATAAAAATATCGCCAATTTTAGCTGCTTCATCCATTGTCATAACTCTGTGTCCATCGAGAACGGCTTTTAGTGCGGCAGTAGGTTTAACTTCGGTAACAATAACATTTGCACCAAGACCTGCGGCACGCATAGCGCAGCCTTTTCCGCAGTGTCCGTAGCCTGCAACAACAAAATTCTTTCCGGCTAACAGAACGGAAGTGGCCCTTAATATTCCGTCAATTGAAGACTGCCCGGTTCCGTATACATTGTCAAAATCCCATTTGGTTTCCGCATCGTTGACAGCAACAACCGGATAGAGGAGCTTACCTGCATCTGCCATTGCTCTAAGTCTGTGTACACCAGTAGTGGTTTCTTCGGTACCGCCAATAACATTTTTTGCAAGTTGAGGGAATTTATTATGTATTGTGAATATAAGATCGGCACCGTCATCAAGAGTAAGATTTGGTTTTATGTCCAGTGTTCTTTCGATTGACCAGTAAAATTCTTTTACGTTTTGTCCGTGCCATGCATAGATTTCTATTCCGTTTTTTGCAAGTGCGGCTGCAATTTCATCTTGAGTGGAAAGAGGATTGCACCCGCTCCAGCTTACCTGTGCTCCTGCTGCTTTTAATGTTTCGACCAGCACTGCGGTCTCTTTTGTCACATGTAGGCAGCCGGCAATTTTATATCCTTTCAGCGGCTTGGACTTCGAATATTTTTCTCTTAGCGCCATTAGCACAGGCATTCTCGATTCAGCCCATTCAATTTTTTTTCTTCCCTCCGATGCAAGTGAAAGATCTCTTACTTTGTATTTGCCTGCTTTAAAATCCATAGATAATTTATCTCCTAGTATTATAAATATTTTTGAAATGCTTTTACAAGGTCTAATTTTTCCCATGTAAAATCTTTATCACTTCTTCCAAAATGACCGTAAGCAGAAGTTTTCTGGTAAATTGGTCTCCTTAATTTTAATCTTTCAATAATTCCTTTTGGTGAAAGGTCTATTTCTTTTTTTATCATCGAGGCAATTTCTTTATCAGGCAGAACACCTGTGCCTTTAGTGTCAACATAAATTGAAACCGGTTGTGCAACGCCGATTGCATAAGCCACTTGAACCAAGCATTCTCTCGCAATTTTAGCGGCGACAATATTTTTTGCAATATGACGTGCGGCGTAAGTTGCACTTCTATCAACTTTTGAAGGGTCTTTACCTGAGAAAGAGCCTCCGCCGTGTGGAGCCCAGCCGCCATAAGTATCAACTATTATTTTTCTGCCTGTTAAACCGCTGTCGCCGTGCGGTCCGCCAATTTCAAATCTGCCTGTTGGATTAACAAAATATTTAGTCCTTTTGTCAATGTATTCTTCAGGAATTACTTCCCGGACTATATGCTTAATAACATCATCTTTGATTTGTTTTTGTGAGATTCCGTCATCATGTTGTGTTGAAATAACAATTGTATCAACGCGTTTCGGCTTGTTATTGTCATCGTATTCAATTGTAACCTGTGATTTTCCATCGGGTCTCAGGTAAGGCATTATATCGGAGTTTTTTCTTACATCTGCTAATCTTTTAACCAATTTATGAGCATAAATAATCGGCATAGGCATTAATTCCGGAGTCTGGTCGCATGCGAAACCAAACATTAAACCCTGGTCGCCGGCGCCGCCTTTATCCACACCCATTGCAATATCGGGTGACTGTGAATGAATGGAATTCAGTACACCGCATGATTCCGAATCAAATTTGTATTCAGCTTTAGTATAGCCGATATCTCTTATTGTTCTTCTCACAACATTTTCTACATCAACATAAGCTTTGGTTGTAACTTCGCCGCCAACTACAACAAGTCCAGTAGTAACAAAAGTCTCGCATGCGACTCTTGCATTAGGGTCTTGTTTAAAAATTTCGTCAAGTACACCATCCGAAATAGCATCGCAAACTTTATCCGGATGCCCCTCGGAAACGGATTCAGAAGTAAAGAAGTAAGACATGGTATTTTCCTCTCAGTTAAATAATTTCGATTTCCGATGAATCGCCCGCATTAATTCTTTTAAAATTGCCGCGGACAACAGCATCGCTTCCAATTATTGAATTTTCGAGCACCGCTTTTTCGACAACAGCGCCCGGACTTACAATAGAATTTTTTATTATAGATTCATTAATTACGCAGTTAGATGCAATTGTTGTAAAAGGACCGATTACGGAATTACTTACCCTAGCTTTTTCAGAAATATAAACCGGATCATTAATTATCACATTATCGATTCTTCTGTTAGTACCATTTTTACCGAGTAAAAATTGATTCGTGGAAAGTAGAGTTTCGGGTTTGCCGCAGTCATACCATCCCTCAACTTGGAATGTGGTTATTTTTTCTCCTTTATCGATCATTAGCTGGAGTGCATCTGTAAGCTGATATTCATCTTTTGTTCTCATTTTCTTTTCGATCAGCTCGTTCAAACACTCAACAAGCAGTTTTGTGTTCTTAATGTAATACAGTCCAACTAGAGCAAGTTTTGAAACGGGTTCCTTCGGCTTTTCAATTAGTTTTATAATCTTTTCTTTGTCACGAACAGCTACGCCAAATCTTTCCGGATTATCGACCTCTTTTACGCCCAGCGAATTTTCTTTTCTTTTTATAACTGCATGAAGATCAACATCGAAAATTGTATCGCCAAGAATTATAAAGATTTCTTCGTCTCCGAATGTTTCTTTTGCAGAATAAATTGCGTGACCAAGTCCGAGCAGTTCTTTTTGCACAACGAATTCGGAATTTAATTTGGGATAATGCTGCTGTACATAATCAACAACTTGCTCGCCGAGGTAGCCAATTACAAAGGTTGCATTGGTTACATTCTCCTCCAAAAGTTTGTCAAGAATATGTGAAATAATCGGCTTGCCGCCAACGTTTAATAAAACTTTTGGAAGCGAATAAGTGTGTGGTTTTAATCTGGAACCAAAACCTGCTGCGGGTATAACTGCTCTCAACTAAACCTATATTTTGTTAAATTGGTGTATCAATTTAATTAATAACCTTAGTTTAATCAAATATACTTCGCGCAGTATGCTGTTAATAGTTTAGAGGGCTGAAGATGAATATTAATAACAGGGTTACAGATTTATTTAAAATCCGGTATCCCATAATTCAAGCGGGAATGGTTTGGGCGGCGGGGTGGAAATTAGCATCAGCAGTTTCAAATTGCGGCGGATTAGGATTAATAGGCTCTGGTTCTATGAAAACAGATTTGCTGAAAGAGCATATTCAAAAATGCAGAAAAGCTACATCGAAACCTTTTGGTGTAAATATTCCTTTGCTGCGCGGCGATGCGGGAGATATTGTTCAAACAGTGATTAAAGAAAACATCAAAATCGTTTTTACATCTGCCGGTCACCCAGGTAAATTTATCGACATACTTAAAAAAAACGGAATTATAGTTGTGCATGTTGTATCGTCGGTAAAGCATGCTCTTAAAGCCGAAAGCGCCGGCTGTAATGCCATAGTTGGCGAGGGCGTAGAAGCCGGCGGTCATAATGGAATAGATGAGATAACAACATTTTGTTTAATTCCCCAGCTTGCAGATGCCGTGAAAATTCCCGTGATTGCTGCTGGAGGAATTGCAGACGGGAGAGGAATTTTAGCTGCATTTTCTCTCGGTGCCGAAGGGGTTCAAATCGGAACCCGGTTTGCTGCTACTGAAGAATCCTCGGCTCATCCTAATTATAAAAGAAAAGTTGTAGAGGCAAAAGACAACGATACAATCCTGGTTTTAAAAAAAATTGGTATGGCAAGAATGATAAAAAATGAATTTACGAATCTGGTGGAAACGGAAGAAAAAAACGGAGCTGATGAAAATAGACTTAAAGAATTATTAGGACAAAAACGTGAAAGAGCCGGCATATTTGAAGGCGATGAAAAAGAAGGGATGATGGAAGCCGGTCAGGATGCTGGTTTAATTCGTGAAGTATTGCCGGTAAAAGATTTATTTGCAAGATTATTAGAGGAGTATGAAGCTGCTCAACGTAGAGTTCAGAATGCAGAATCGGAAATTAACCCTTAGTTTTAGGAAGTGTGTAGTTCGTTTTGCAATATGAATTTATTAATTCAACATTACTGATTAAAAGAGGAGTTAATTTTAAAGCTTTGACGAAAATAGATTCTATTACATCCGGCATATATTCATGAACAATAGAATTTCTGAGTTCACGCACTTCAATCATTTCTTGTGCACTTTTAATAAGTTTTTTTTCTCCGCCAAGTTGATTGAATCCCTCACAGTAGTCGGTTCGTCAAGGTCAGTAATGTGAATTGTTTTTAATATCCTTTGTATAATTATGTCATTTAATCTGGCAAAACGTGAGGCTAAATTTTCAAATGCATCAAGTTCTTTTAAGCCATATCGTTTTTTTGTTTTTATACGACTGCATTTTTTGTAACTATATTGCAAAACTGAAGTACATCATTCATCAGCTTGAGTTCTGTCTGAAGAAGTGTAAGTTTTTTATTCATAGCAACCTAATAGATTCATCATATACCAAATCAACAAAGGGATTTGATTTGTTTTTAGCAAGCACTATATCTATTTTTTGATCACCTAACTGACTTTTTAACTCTGCTTTTATTTTTAAGGTATGTTCAAATTTTAGTTTATTTGAAAAAATAAGCAGATCAAATCCACGCCTTTTTTGTTGTCATGAATACGAGAGCCGAATAAGTGTACCTTTGCTAAGGCATCGTATTTTGCAACGACCGATTTGATTGTTTTTATTTCGTTTTTTGAAAGCCGCATAGTTTTAATGACTTCTTTACTTCAACTTTTATGGTAATTATTAATTAACATAAAAAATAGTTAATCAAATTAAAAGATATATTCCTTTTATTGCCGTGACAACAGATAATCTGCTATTTTTCCCAATTTTTTAACATCAATGTTATTGAAGGAAGGCATTATTACGTTTGGATATTTTGTGCGGTATTCTTCAAATCTTTTGTCGCTTTTATATGATGAAGGATTTCTGAGATAATTAATCAAATTATCGCGTGTCCAATGAGATTTAACAAGCGCCAAAGACGGTGCTAATTGGGTTCCTTCCAAATTCTCACCGTGGCATGAAATGCAGCCAAGCTGTCCGACTAATGTCTTTCCATCGGTGTTTTCATTTGTTTGCTGCGATTCCTGAACTATTCCCTGAGGCATTTGACTATTTGCCGGTTCTTCTTCTTTTTTTGTCGAGCGTCCTAATAAAAATAAAACCACAAAAATCACTAAAAAAGCGGCAAGCCATTTTTGAGCATTGGTCATTCTTATTTTTTCCTTACTAATTCAATACGAATTGTAAAATTAGATTTATAGCGGGACTTAAACAAATTGCTTTTCTTAGTGCCTGCTGCCCACTAACTTAATTCACGCAAGCTTCACCCTATTGGAAAAATCTTACTCAAAAGGCAAAAGTCTGATTGAGGACGCTATTCTCCTTCTTGAATCATTTCATCGTAATATGTTTTGTATTTTTTCACAGCTATAAATATTGCGCGTGCTATTTCTGCTTGTCCCGACGAACTTTTTAAAAACCTTTCGTCATTTCGGTTCGATAAGAATCCGTTTTCAATTAAAACGCTGGGCATTGAAGCACCGACCAGCACATAAAACCCGGCTTGTTTTATTCCGAGCGAAGGAATATTTACATTTTTTCCCCACTGCTGATTGAGGATATCCGAAAATTTTTCCGAATATCTCATATACTGGGAATGTGCCATACTAACCAGAATAAAATTTTCATCTGTTAATTTTTGATAGCGTTCAGGATTGTCTTCGTATTTTATAACACTGTTTTCAAACTCGGCTATTTCAATTGCTTCTTTAGTTCTGCCGGGACGTAAAAGGTAAACTTCAAATCCGCGTAAGTTTGTCGGTTTGTGCGGCGTAGAATTACAATGAATAGAGATAAAAAGTTTACCGCCGTTTTCGTTTGCTATTTTGCCGCGTTTGTATAATTCAACAAATGTGTCGGTTTTACGGGTGTAAATAACTTTTACGTCCTTCATGTTGGTTTCAATAAGTTTACCAAGCTTTAATGCAATTCCAAGATTAATATCTTTTTCTTTTGTACCAGTAATGCCGATTGCACCGGGATCTTTGCCTCCGTGCCCAGCATCAATAACGACTGCGTCAAAGACCCATTTTGTTTTTGCTTCTTCCAGATCGCCGGCAGTGTTGGCTGCAAAAAGTTTGTTATGTATTGTAATTAGAATATCGCTGCTTTCAATATCCTGAAATGCCTCTGAGGTCGAATAACCGTCTTTAAGTCCAAATTCAAGCTGAATGTTGTTAGGCGAAAGGTTTTTTACTCTGAGATCTTTTACAAGTCCGGCGTTTTTTACAGATTTAAATATCCCGGGCGCAACGCTTGTTTTGGATAGGAAAACATACAATACTCCGTTATTAATAGATTGACGCGGGATGTTTATCTTTTTGCTTGTCTTTAATCTAATCAAAGTTCCGTTGGTTTTCTCTTCAATATTTACATCGTAGATATCATATTTGGTATTAATTAAAGGAATAGTACGGGCTGCGTTGCTGCCGATTCCGGTAATTCCTTTTTCATTTGAAATTGATTTTAAGAAGCTGTCACTGTCGAATTGGCTGCCGGATATAGTAAGGTCTTTTTCTCTTTCGTTAAAAAATAATTTACGACCGGATGCAAATCCGAGATAATCAATACAGTACACCAGAGGAATAAAAACGTCGTTTCGGATTAACAATGTGGAAATAGGAAGCTGAAATACGAAAGGATCACCGTTGTGGGAAGTTATTACAACATATTGATTTCTCGCAGTGAATTTTATGTTATAGTTGTCGAATTTAATTTCGGCTTTTGCAGCATCGGTATTATAATAATAACCTGCCAAAAGTAATTTTGCCGTTTCTTTGGATGAAACATAGGAAATTCCATTTCGAACGAGGTATGAGAGGTAATCGTTTCTGCCTTCCACATTAACTGTAATCTTAAGAGGTCTTTGTGCCGAAAGGCTCGAAAAAAGAAAAATTATAAGAGTCAGTATTAGTTTTATTTGTCTCATTAAAATATATTAACCGATAAAGGGAATAAAAAAGCCGCTCTTTTTTTTGTATGATTCGTATTCTTCTTTGAAATGTTTCAGCAGAATCTTTTCTTCAAAACTTGCCCTCATTATAAAAAGAGGAAGTTCAATAAGCAAGGTAAACGGAACGACCATATAACTCATCAAAGCTACTCCGGCACCTAAATCACTTAAGAGTTGGCTTGCATACTGTGGATGTCTGATAGCTTTATAAATACCGGTTGTCTTCAGTTCATGTTTTTTTAGAATGACAACATCCTGTGCATAGCTGCTCCCAAGTGTACGGAAAGAAACAATTTGCAGCCATGAGAACAAATAAAACATTATCAAGCCGATTATTCTCAAACCGGAATAAGCGATTTTTATTTTTTGGGGAAACGTTCCTAAATTAAAAATACCAGCAATAATAAGCAGTAAAATAAAAACAGAAATATTAGGCGGCAGCTTTTGCAAAAACGAATCCGGTTTTTCCTCGACACGAGTGACAGAGATCTTAAGCCCTTTTTTAGCTCCCGACCAATTTGCACTCATTGCTAAAAAAACACCTAAGGCGGTAAGAATGTTAATTGGATCCATAAAATTTCTCAAAATTTTTAATAATTAATATAGCAACTTTCAATTAAAATATTTATTTATATAACTATTTTACCAATATTACCTTTCTACATGTCATTTTTACCGATTACCGATTACCGGCTTCAAAAATTAACTAAAAATTGAATCTTACGTCACATTTTTTTTAGCACGAAAGTTGTATGTTAATTACTCGTAACTAAAGAATAGTAAAATGAGTACCGGACAAATGTTTATAACTGTGGGGGCAATAGTTCTTCTTACGCTGGTTATTCTGCGCATTAATAATGTTTTTTTTAGTACTTCTTCGGTGATGTTAGACACAAAATTTGGAGTGATGGCTGTCTCTCTTGGGTCATCAATAATTGAAGAAGCAAACAGCAAGGCATTTGACGCAGCAACAGACAGCAGCAGCGTTTCAGACCTTTCGAGTTTGACCGCTCCGAGCAGTTTGGGTCCTGCTTCTGGCGAAGTATATCCCAATTTTAACGACTTCGATGATTTCAACGGTTTCACAAAATCAACCGAAGGTGATTCAACATTTCAGTCGGCAGTTTTTAATATTGACTGCAAAGTAGTATATATTAATCCTTCTAATCCGAATGTGGATGCCGGTGTAAAAACCTGGCATAAAAAACTTACGGTAACTGTGACAAGTCCTTCTATGAAAGACACCGTACGTTTGAGCACAATTTTTAGTTATTGGTATTTCAGGTGAGAAATGGGATTCAGCACATTAATTGATTTACTTGGTTCAACTGTTATTGGCGGCATGTTGCTGCTCATTTTATTAAGAGTTAACGATTCCGCTGTCAAAAACACTTATACCTATGGGGGAGAGTTAATCGTTCAGCAAAATTTAGTTGATGCAGTTGAACTACTGGAATATGATTTTAAAAAAATAGGCTATTGTAAAAATTGGCAGGCAATTCCCGATCCTTCAAAATCGATTTTAACTGCCGACTCAAATTCAATCTCATTTTTAACCGATGTTGATTCAGACGGAAATGTTGATACGCTTCATTATTATACCGGCAGTGTCGATGATCTGTCGTCAACGCCTAATCCACGCGATAGAATTTTATACCGTGTTGTTAACAGCGAAACTCCCGGCGGTTCTAATTTGGGAATTACGCAATTCAAAATAAGATATTATAATTCCCTTGGAAATGAATTACCCTGTCCGGTTACTGTACCCGGGGAAATTAACACGATGCAAATCGACATTAAAGTAGAAAACTACGCTGCCTACGATAACGAATATTCTACAATATTCTGGCGGCAGATAAGAATGGCAGCAAGAAACTTAAGAAACAGATAAAAGGAAATTGCAATGGGCGGCAAAGCTGCAATTTTAATTGTACTTGGTTTCAGTATGATCTTTTTAGTAGTTGGACAAAATTTCTCGAGTCTTACGACACGTGCTGTGGATAATTATTCCGGGTATTACGAAACAACCAAAGCATACGACCTTGCTGTAAGCGGTGCGAACATGGCTGCAAATCAAATTTTTATGGATAAAACGTGGGATGCTGGCTATCAAAATTTATCTTTCGACGGCGGAATAATTAATGTTTATGTCAGCAATACTGAAGCAGGTACAGGAGGTAAAGTATTAATTTGCCATAAGCCTCATGGAAATCCAAACGCAAAGGTTTCAATATATGTTCCGACAGATGCTGTGTCAGCACATTTAGCGCACGGCGATTATTTAGGATCATGCGACGGAGGAACGTATAATACTCAGAAAGCTGTCATAGTTTCTGAAGGTACATATAACGGCTTGACAAAAGTAGTAACTGTAGAACTGCGCCCGAGCAACTTTGCTAAATTCGGCAATTATTATTATACTATGAGTGCTTACCCTGCAACGGGAGATACTTTCGAAGGACCATTCCATGTTAACGGCTGGCTGACAACCTACGGCTCGCCAGTATTTTGGGGAAAGGCAACATCGGCTAAAGGATTGAGAATGTTAGGTCAACCGAAAGACCCGAAATTTTACGGTGGGTATGAAGACGGCGTTAATATTCCAATGGAATTTGATACTACCGGATTTAGAGCCAATGCCGACCATATTTTTTATGACACCACAGGCTCCAACAGTAAAGTAGATGTAAAATTATATTTTAATGCCGACGGTACGCTGACATACAGTCAAAAAATTGGAGCTGGAAGCTGGTCTGTTTCCAAAACGGTTAATTTGAGTTCCTTTGCACCGCGAGGTTTAATTTATGTTAAAGGCGGAAATATTTACACAAAAGGAACATTGAATGGTAAAGTGACAATAGTGGCGGCGAAGTCTAACATTTATGGTGCGGGCAATGTTTATTTTGAAAACGACCTGGTTTATAACAAAGATCCGAGAACTTTTCCTACATCAACCGATATGTTGGGAATTGTAGCCGAACAAAATATTAGAATACAGGATAACAGTGACACGCGGGGAAAAAATATTTATACTCAGGCATCAATGTATTCCCAGAACGGCACAATAGGTCCTGAAGACGGATTGATAAATCAAAGTTATCTGGGGCAATGGAATATATTAGGTGGTTTAACTGCATCAAACACAAGGCAAACTGCCATTTACGATTCACACGGCAATCCGATCAGAGGCTTAAAATTCGTCCATCGTTACGATACAAGATTTTTACTTTCCGTTCCTCCTTACTTCCCTCACACAAAAAACTTTGAGGTGGTCTCGTGGCTTGAGTGATACTTAGACCCGAAATTTGTTCATAGAACCATTCACGACTGAATATAAAAGAGCAGACGTCCTTTTATCTGCATTTATAAAATCAAATTAATTAACTTTTTTTACCCCGGAACGTTTTTTGTTTTGTGCAATTGTTTTCTGCGTAATAGTGAACCCCGCTTTTTATAATTCAATTTGAATTTTATCCGTCAATTGTGAATATTAGAATATGTATTCATATTCAAGCAAATGTAAAGATGGCATCTTTACACAAAGAGGACTGATTTCGGAAAGATACCATCTTTTTCGGGAAAACTTCTATGTTACTCTAGATTAAAAAAAGTAGGAGCAAAAACATGTCGTGTAAACCTTATGTACTTGCCGAAACAAATTGGAGAACGGTAAAAGATACCGACTATAAAGTTGCAATACTTCCGTGGGGTGCAACCGAAGCCCATAATTATCATCTGCCTTATGCTACCGATAATATTGAAGCGGGCTACATTTCAATAGAAGCTGCACGCAAAGCTTGGGAAAAAGGTGCAAAGGTTGTTGTGCTTCCCGGGATTCCTTTTGGTATAAACACCGGACAGATTGACATTAAACTCTGCATTAATATGAATCCGAGCACTCAATTTGCTGTACTAAAAGATATATCCGACTCACTTTACATGCAGAAAATTTTTAAGCTGGTTATTGTTAACGGTCACGGTGGAAATAATTTCCGCCAATTCATCCGTGAACTGCAATTGCAAAATCCCAATAGATTGATTGCCGAACTTGACTGGTACAAAGTATTAGACGGCAAAAAATATTTCGATGTGCCTGGAGACCATGCAGATGAGATGGAAACGAGCAACATGCTTTCAATCGCTCCGGAATTAGTTGCACCATTTGAACAATGGGGAGAAGGTAAGGAAAGAAAATTTAATGTTACCGGTCTACGGGAAGGATGGGTTTGGGCTGAACGCAAGTGGACAAAAATTAGTGAAGATACTGGGGTAGGCAATCCGAAAAAAGCGACTGCAGAAAAAGGAAAAAAATATTTGGAAGATTTAACAGATAAAATAGCAGAATTCTTTGTTGAGTTTGCTGAGTGTGATTTGGATAAAATCTACGAGTGAGAATTTTTCCGACAGCAATTAAATGTTCAACTCTCAACTCTCAATATTCAACTAACATACAAGTAGCACAAAGTTTTGAAACGACCCTACAAAAGATTACACAAAGTACTAGATAATGAAATATGCGGTAAAATAATATCTACATAAATAAAGGAGAAAATTTTGAAGAATAATGTAAAAATAATTACGGTGGTTTCATTCTTTTTTTTATTGTTTTATTCATGTTCTTCTGATAATTATGGTCAAATCACCGATATAATTCCACCCGTAAAATTGATTGCCGGTTTGCCGGACACGGTTGTAATTTCAGATCTCTTTTACGCCGAAGATTACAATATTACCTTTTCTAACAATTCTCACATTCAAGCAAAAATTATTGATGATAATTCAAAAATAATTTTTACAGCGCACCAAAATTTTGACGGAGTAACAACTGTCGATTTTATGTATGAGGATGGAAGATATTCAATTCCGATTTATTCAAAAAAAATTGAGAATGTGCGCTTCACATTTAAACCCGAAAAAAAATATCACAACATAACTCTATTTGGCAGTTTCAATGGCTGGAACCGGCAAAGTATTCCTATGAAAGACGAAAACGGAAACGGAATTTATTTGGTTTCCGTTCCGCTTGAACCCGGAAGGTATGAATATAAATTTTACTGCGACGGTGAAGAACTACTCGATCCGCAAAATAAAAACAGAGTTCCGGCCGGAATAGGAGGTTACAACTCGGTCATTATTGTTAAAAATCCTCACGAAGGGAAAATATTCTTACACAAAAAAAGATTGGAGCAAGAGAGCTCTCGCTTGCAGTTTCGTTTTTACTTGGAAACAAACAACGAAATAGAATTGAGAGATTCGAACGTCATTGCTTTGATTGACAACAAAAAAATCAATACACAGAATATTTCAATTAACGGAAAAGATATCATCATTTCACTTCCAATTGAGGAATTGAAAAAAGCAAAAATGCTTAGAGCGGCTGTTTCAATTAACGGATTCAACAGCAACATGCAAATGATCCCGCTTAACGATATTGAGTTGCTAAACAGAAAATTATTTAACTGGCATGATGCAATAATTTATTCCATAATGATCGACCGCTTTAACGATGCAAATAAAAGCAACGATGTGCCGGTAAAAAACGATTCTCTTTTATGGAAAGCAAATTACATGGGCGGTGACTTTGAGGGGATCACCCAAAAAATAAAAGAGGGATATTTTGATTCGCTCGGAGTGAATGTACTTTGGCTGTCGCCGGTCGTTGATAATCCCGATAAAGCATACAAAGAATTTCCCGCCCCTCACAGATTGTTTTCGGGTTATCACGGCTACTGGCCGGTTTCGGAAAATAAAGTTGAGGAAAAATTTGGAGCGTTTGATGATTTAAAGACTCTCATAGAAACTGCTCACAAACACAAAATAAAAGTTCTTCTCGATTTTGTTTCGCACCATGTCCATGAACTGAATCCGTTATACAAAGAACATAGAAATTGGTTCGGAAAACTCGAACTGCCTGACGGAAGATTGAATCTGCGTTTATGGGACGAGCAAAGGTTGACCACATGGTTCGAACCGTACATGCCTTCTTTTGATTTCATTCATTCCGACTCCGCAGTAAATTACATGAGCGATAATGCAATTTGGTGGTTAGAACAAACCGGCGCTGATGGATTCCGCCACGATGCGGTTAAACATGTACCCAATAAATTTTGGCGCGCTCTTACCCGGAAAATTAAAAAAGAAATTGAAATCCCAGAAGGCATAAAAATATATCAGATCGGGGAAACGTTCGGAGATTATAATTTGGTAAGCTCTTATGTCAATAACGGACAGCTCGATGCGCAGTTTAATTTTGAGTTGTTTAACACCGCTCTTGCCTGCTTTATCGATTCGGCAAGGTCATTCGAAGATCTCGATCGTGAAATGCAAAAAACGCTTGATGTTTTCGGACCGCTTCATTTGATGGGAAACATAATAGACAGCCATGATAAAGTGAGATTTACTGCTTATGCCGACGGTGATATTAAATTAAGCAGTGACGATGCAACTGAAATCGGCTGGAAGAATCCGCCTGAAGTTAACAGACCAAGCACTTATGAAAAAGCAGAACTCTACTTTGCCTATATGATGAGTATTCCGGGTATTCCTGTGATTTATTACGGGAGCGAATTCGGAATGACCGGTGCAGCGGATCCAGACAACCGGCGACTGATGAGGTTCGGAAATCAGCTTGGTAATTATGAAAAAAATATGCTGCGCACTGTAAGTGAAATTACAAAACTTCGGTCGCTGCACACGGCGTTGAGATACGGCGATTTTTACACTTTACAAGCTGATGAAAATATTTATGCTTTCATCCGTTCCGATTTTAACGAGAGAATACTGGTTGTGTTGAATAAATCAAATGAAGCAAAAACGGTTGAAGTTGCGCTGCCGGAATTTTATTTGATACAAAAAGCCGAAAACATAATGAATAAATCCTTAATTGATATTAGCGACAGAAAAATTAAAATAAAACTGAACAGCCGCGAATGGACATTTTTGAAGTTGAAACCATAGCCCACAAATTAATTCGTGGGCTATGGTGAATGAAAATATATTTAATAACCATTTTAATGGTTTATAAATATGCCGCATTCATTTTATAAAATATGGCTGCATGTAATATTTTCAACAAAGAATCGGGAACCGATAATTATGCTGGACAAAGAAGAATTGATTTATAATTACATTAACGGTCAATTACGGGAAGCTGGCTGTCCCGTGAGAATAATCAACGGTATGCCGGATCATGTACATTTATTATTTTTACAAAATCCTCAAAAATCAATTTCCGAGATTGTTAAACAAATAAGTAATTTGTCGATCAACGAGCCCAAAATTTACAAGGTTAGAAAATTCGCTTGTAAATCACTGAAAGGAAAGGGAGTTCAATCCGGCATCAGAATTATTTACTCATATTTCATTGAAGAGGATAAAATCGAATTTGTAGAGATTTATTACAAAGGTGATAAAGAAAACGAAAATCGTTCAAGAATTAAAAAATTGTATAAATAAAATTCATTAATCCCTATCTTCCACAAAATTTACCATAATTGCTGCTACTATCATCGATGCACCGCCGAGAATTAATGCATAAATTGCCTGGTCTGCAAAGAGTGTTCTTACAAAAAATCCAAGTATTGCTGCCGCTGTAATCTGCGGGATTACAATAAAGAAATTAAAAATTCCCATATAAACGCCGAGCTTGTTTTTCGGCAGAGAACCGGTAAGTATTGCATAAGGCATTGCAAGTATCGATGCCCAAGCAAGTCCAATTCCTAATTCGGAAATCAAAAGTAAATTCGGATCTTTAATAACATAGAATGATGCTAAACCAAGTCCGCCGCATATTAAACTGATTGAGTGCACGGTTTTTCTGCTTGTTTTTCTTGCGAGCCAGACTAAAAAGAAAGCCATCACGGCTGCAAAGCCGTTGTAAACAGCCATCAAAACTCCAACCCAATCTGCACCTTGATTGTAAAGTGCCGAGGTTGTATCGCTTGTTCCGTAAATGTGGCGCGTTACTGCGGGAGTTGTATAGATCCACATTGCAAACAAAGCAAACCAGGAAAAAAATTGCACATAAGCCAATTGTATCATTGTTTTTGGCATTTTAAAAAGATCATTTATAACTACAACAAATCCGTTATTCGTTTTGGATGCTTTGGTTAAGAATCCAACAAATAATTGGAGCAATCCGAATACAGCTATGCCTCCGAAGAAAACTCCCAGTCCGTAATCCATGTATATAAAAAGATCAAACGCAATAAATAGAACAAGTCCTATTAAAAACCATACAAGACCGCTTTTGTAAAATTTTGAATAAGGGAGAAATTCAATATATCTATCTCTCATCAGTGACGGGTCTTTTTCAATTTCGGATTTGTTGAATTGTTCCATCTCCTCCGGGGAATATTCTTTTGTACTGGTAACTGTCCAAAGAACTGCGAGGAAAAAAACTAACCCGCCGATATAAAACGAAAATTTAACCGACGATGGAATTTCACCCGCTGCAGCAGTATTGCTTATTCCGAACCAGTTGGTCATTACGTAAGGTAGAGCTGAAGCAATAATGGCTCCGGTACCAATAAAAAAACTCTGCATCGAAAATCCGATTGTTCGCTGATCGGGCGGAAGCATATCTCCCACAAAAGCACGGAACGGTTCCATTGAAATATTTATTGATGCGTCCATTATCCACAACATTCCGGCTGCAATCCAAAGCGCAGGCGAGTTAGGCATAATCAGCAAAGCGAGCGAGGCGAGAATCGCTCCGGATAAAAAATAAGGGCGCCTTCTTCCCAAACGATTCCATGTTTTATCACTCATGTGACCGATAATCGGCTGGATTATTAATCCCGTGACCGGGGCTGCAATCCATAAAATCGGTATTTCATCTATGCTTGCTCCGAGTGTTTCAAATATTCTGCTTACATTTGCATTCTGTAGTGCAAACCCGAATTGTATTCCCAAAAATCCGAAACTCATGTTCCAGATCTGCCAAAAACTTAGACGGGGTTTTTCCATGTGTAAATTCCTTATGTCTTATTTGAAATATATTTTGTATTGCCACGGGTTAAGCAGAAATTCTTCTTTGTTAGAGAGTTGTACTTTTCCATCGGGTTCGAAAAGATTAGAATATTCATCACTGATTAAAGGACTGCTTAAATTTATTTTCTGAATCGCAGGCGAAAGATTGAAGATTGCCAAAACTTTATTGTTATCTTTTTCACGGATAAAAGCAAGAATGCTATCATTGCCTGTATCTATAAATTGCATATCACCGCCGGCATTTCCGTTCCATAGAGCTTTGTTATTTTTTTTGAGGTTATTTATTTCAGTATAAATTTTTCTAAGCGGGCTTGGTTTCCAGTCAATTGTATCTTTGTCGAAAAATCTTAAACGTTTGTTTAAGCCGGCTTCCTGTCCGCTGTAAATCAACGGCATTCCCTTTACAACTCCGCATAATACTGCGAATGTTTCTGCAGCGCCGTCAAGCCGTTCGTAAACAGTTCCGTTCCATGTATTTTCATCGTGGTTTGAAGTGAACACCATCCTGTAGTCGTCACTCTTGTAGTCTTTCTTTTCATTTTCGAAATATGCTTCAATGTCGGCGGCGTTTTTCTCCCCTTTAGCGATGCTGTTCATCAAATCTTTCAACTGCCAGTTATAGGTCATATCGAATGCTTGATGAAGGTAATTCTCGCTTGCCTCGGCTAACATGAAAATATCGGGTTTGATTTCCGTAAGTTCTTTTCTTGCCTCAATCCAGAATTCGGTGGGAACCATCGCTGCAACGTCGCATCGGAAACCATCGATGTTAAATTCTTTTATCCAGTATTCCATCGCGTTGATCATATATTTCCACAATTCTTTGTTGTTGTAATTAAGGTCAATCACGTCGCTCCAATCGGCTACCGGGGGAACAAAATTTCCGTTCGCATCTTTTGTGTAGAAATCCGGATGAGATTTAACCCAAACATTATCCCATGAAGTATGATTTGCAACCCAATCAATAATTACGTGAAATCCCATTGAATGTGCTTTTGATACGAGATTTTTAAAATCTTCCGGCGTGCCAAATTCTGGATTTACTGCTTTATAATCTTTTACAGAATAATAACTGCCGAGTGTTCCTTTTCTATTTAACTCACCAATGGGATTTACCGGCATGAGCCACAAAATATCCACGCCCAATTTTTTTAATTCTGGCAAATGTTTTTCAAATGCTTTGAAAGTACCTTCGGGTGTGTATTGACGAATATTCACTTCGTAAATGACAGCATTTCTACTCCACTGCGGGTGGTTAAATTCTGATTGTCCGCAAACAGAGTTTAAGGAAGTAAGATGTAAAATCAATAAAGAAGTAAAAAATAAAATTGAAGAACGTCTTAATTTATGGTTCATAAATTCACCTGGATTTTTATTAGAGTGGCGGAATTATATAAACAGAAAAATTTTCCATGATATTACAGTTTTTCTAAGATTTTATCGACTAAAATTACAGCATCGTAGGCGTTTTTGGCATAGCCGTCTGCGCCGATTTCATCCGCATATTTTTGATTTATCGGTGCGCCTCCAATAATTAGCGGTACCTCCGCTTTTTTATCTTTAAAATAATCGATTACAGTTTTCATATACACCATTGTAGTTGTAAGAAGTGCAGACATACCGACAACATTAGCTTCGTTTTTTTCATACTCATCATAAAATTTTTCTGCTGTACAGCCTGTTCCGAGATCAACCACATCATAGCCGGCACCCTGCAGCATAATTGAGACAAGGTTTTTTCCAATATCGTGAATATCTCCTTTAACAGTGCCAATAATTATTTTTCCTTTTTTTGAGATTGAACTGGCGGTAAAATATGGCTCAAGAATAGTCATTACAAGTTTCATCGCTCTTGCGGAAACGAGCACCTGCGGGACAAACATTTCGTTGTTTCTGAATTTTTCGCCCACGACAGCCATTCCTTTCATCAGCGCTTCGTCTAAAATTACTTGCGGGGTGACATTTTCATCCAGCAGTTCCTGTGCAGTTTTTTTTGCGTCAATATGTCTGCCTTTAATTACAAATTCTGCAAGAGTATTTAATTTTTCTTCTGTCCCCATTTTTCCACGGCTTTTCTAAATAGTAAGATATTCTCTCTTTTTACGGCGGGTGCGATTGAACATGCGGTGCTGAGGATAAGTCCTTTTTTATTTTTCCCGATCTCAATTCTTTTTTTTAACTCACTTAAAATTTCTTCTTCGGAACCGTTTAGAAGAAGATTTACCGAATCGATATTCCCTTTAATAAAACCTTTACTGCCGATTCTTTCAACTGCATCTTCAATTTCTACATTGCCGATTGGTGCTGGGTCCAAACATTCAATGCCGCTTACGCCGGCATCGAACATTAATTCGAGTCTGTCGTTAATTGCGCCGCATGTATGCGTATAGACGTGTATTCCTTTATTTCGAATTGCATGAGCAATTTCACTTTCGAAAGGAAGAACAAATTCCGAGTAATCTTCAGGTGAAATAAATCCGGCTCCAGCAAAAGGCGAGGAGATTTTAATTGCATCAACACCTGCTGAACACATTTCTTCTGCTAAGTTCTTTATCAATTTTGTGAAATGTGAAAGAATCGTTTTGCACTTGCCGGGATAGTCAATAAGGGAAATAAGTGCTTCCTGATGTCCGAGAAAATCAAGCAGATAGTCGAAGGGTGAGGTTATCTCACCATGAATTGAATATTTATCTCCGCACTTTTCATTTATGTAATGAATAATATCAAATTTATGTTCTTCATCTATTTTAAAGTGCAAATTTTGGGAAACAGGGATGTAATTTAATTTAGCCGGTAATTGAGAAAGTTCAAATGCAGAAATATCCGGTGGAGATTCCGGATTTTTAAATTCGTAATAGGGGAGATCATTAAAAGGGCAAATCGTTTTGTCGCCGTTTTTCCATTCTACAACTTCTGCTTCGTTTGTTTTAGTAATTTCTTTAATACCCTGTTTCCAGTTTGGATCGTGTCCGTGCAGACTAATTAATATTCCATCAAAATCATAAATATCACGAAGTTGAATGAGTCCCTCGGCAAAAGTTTGTTGATCAAACCAGAAATAAACCGGAGAGACTTTTAGTTGCTGCAGCATGTGTCCAATACTAAACTGACACATCACCGGTATTTTATCTACCGGCTGAAGATTCATTGCAGCTTGAATTCTTTCTTTGGGAGTCATTGAGTAAAATTATTTTAATGACAAAAATATCAAAAGTTTTTATGGCAGGCATATTTTTTTACTTTAGCGTTAAAGCCGGGTAATCTGAGAATTGTTTCCCTTCCAAGATGAGTATGTATCCAAGCAGACAATAAAGTAAGCGTAACGTCCCCTTTTTTGAGGGGGTGAGTAAATAAAAATCTTACAAAGCTATAATTTCTCCCAAAAGTCTTGGAAATTCTAAAAAATAAGGGATAATTTCAGGAAATTTTTTCGTAGTCCCGTACGATTTAACTTGACTTTAAGTAAAATGAATGTTAAGTTGAAGAAGTGATGTAAACGTTTACATCGCAACTTTGACTCCTCTTCTGAAATATTTTTTCTGAATTTAGATTAATAAAAAAATTATTATAGATAAGAGGTAGCTTTTTGGTTTCAACAATCAAAGAAATAGCGAAGCTGGCTAACGTTTCAATTGCTACTGTCTCGAGGGCTTTAAGTGGGAGTTCGAAGGTTAAAGAAGATACACGGCAGCTTGTTCTTCAAGTAGCAAAGCAGCTCAATTATAATCCCAATCTTCTGGCAAGAAACTTCGTGAAAAGAAAGTCCAATCTAATTGCTCTTATCCTTCCTGATATAACCGATGAGTTTTTCTCCGAGATAATCAGAGGTGTAGACGACACTGCTTATTTATCTGGTTACTATACAATGGTAATCAGTTCGCACAAGAATAGATCGCTTGTTGAGTCGATTCATACAATAATGGGCGCCGGACTTGTCGGCGGAGCAATTTTGTTAATTCCTTATTTAAGTAAAGAAATTAAGGAAGTATTAAATCATGAACGAATTCCTTTTGTTATTATCAGCAGTGACAACAATCAAAATTCTTATTCTATGGTGAGCATCGATAACTATGGGGCGGCATATTCAATGACTGAATTTTTAATCAAAAAAGGATATAAAAAAATTGCTCACATAAGCGGTCCGAGTGACAATAACGACGCTATAAACAGATTGAAAGGTTATACCGATGCGTGTGTATACAACCAGCTTAAGATAAAAAAGAATTGGATAGTGAATGGAAATTTTACACGTGAAAGTGGAATTGATGCGTGTGCTCAGCTTTTGGATCTTAAAGATAAACCCGAAGTAATTTTTGCGGGCAACGACATGATGGCTCTCGGTTGTTATGAAATTATTCAGGAAAGAGGTCTGAAAATTCCCAAAGATATAAGTGTTGTTGGATTCGACGATATAATGCTGGCAAAATATTTAAGTCCGCCCCTTACAACAGTAAAGGTTCATATTAATGAACTGGGTATTACGGCGGCAGAATTACTATTAAGTAAATTAATAAATCAAAATGGAGCAGCGGAACGTAAGATTAAAGTATCCGCAGAATTGATAATAAGAAAGTCTTGTTAATATCTAATTCAGGAAGCGATGAATGACTAAATTTTCTACAAAATACGGCTTTTTCTCAGATGACGGCAGTGAATATATTATCAGCAATTTTAATACACCGCGACCGTGGGTAAATGTAATATCAAACGGAGAATATGGTCTGGTTGTTTCTCAAACCGGCGGGGGTTTTAGCTGGAAAGAACATTCGGAGTTTAACAGACTCAACCGCTGGCATCAGGATCTTATTCAGGATAACTGGGGGAAGTTTTTTTATGTGAAGGATAATTTATCGGGTGAAGTTTGGAGCCCCACATGGATGCCGGTAAAAACTCAACTCGATTTTTTTGAGTGCAGACATGGATTAGGCTATACAATTTTTAAATCTACCTATAAAGATGTTGAGATCTCTCTGACAGTTCACATTCCATTGAAGGAGGATTTCGAATTATGGTATTTTCAAATATCGAATAAACGTAGAATGCCCGCAGACTTATCTATTTACACTTACTTTGAATGGTGCCTTGGTTCTTCTTCGGATCATCACAGAGAATTTCATAAAGCTTTTATCGAAACCGAATTTCATGATGAATTCAACACTTTGCTTGCCACAAAAAGGCTTTGGGAAATTCCCCTCGAAAACAGAGGTCACTGGAATGTTGAATATCCTTATTACGGATTTATCGCATCCACAAAAAAAGTGTCGGATTACGATTCTGATAAAGAAACTTTTATCGGGAGATTTGGTTCTGTTGGTGATCCTCATGGCTTAAAAGTAAAATATTTAGGAAAGAAAACCGGTAAATGGGGAGATGCAATTGCTTCCTTAAAGGTCGATGTTAAACTCGAAGCTTATGCAGCCGAGAGTGTAACTTTTATTATGGGGATTCAAAGCGATAAGAATAATATTCCCTCTATTGTTAAAAAATATTCGTCGCCTCTCAGCATAACAAAGTCTTTGGAAGAAATTAAATCTTACTGGACAAATTTACTTTCTCCTCTGGAGGTAGAAACACCCGATGAGGCGTTAAATATTCTGGTTAATAAATGGCTGCGGTATCAAGCAATATCGGGACGGTTATGGGGAAGAACAGCATATTATCAGCAGAGCGGCGCTTTCGGATTTAGAGATCAGCTTCAGGACAGTTTGGTTTATCTTCCTATTGATGCGTCCCTTACAGAAAAACAAATTCGTCTGCATGCACGGCATCAGCTTCAAGACGGTGCGGTACTTCATTGGTGGCATCCGATTACAGAGACTGGTCTGCTAACTAAAATGACAGATGATCTTCTATGGCTGCCGTTCATAGTTCTTCAATATATAGATGAAACTGCCGATTACAATCTTCTTTTCCAAAAAGAACCTTATTACGATAACAAAACTAAACAAGATACTTTGTTGAATCATTGTCTTGCCGCTATAAATGTTGTGCTTACACGTTTCAGCGAAAGAGGACTGCCCCTAATCGGAGCCGGCGACTGGAATGACGGATTGAGTGCAGTAGGACTGGAAATGAAAGGCGAATCAATTTGGCTGGCGGAATTTCTTTATTTGATCTTAGTGAAATTTTCTGTTCTTCTTCAAAAAATAAATGAAGAGAATCTTTCAAAAAAATATTCTGAAAAAGCTGAAAGCCTTCGTGAGGCATTTAACAAGTATGCCTGGGATGGTGAATGGTTTTTCAGAGCAACCAAAGACAGTGGTGAGAAAATCGGTAGTTCGGAATGCATTGAAGGAAAAATTTATTTGAATCCGCAGTCGTGGAGTGTAATAAGTAATATTACGACAGAAGAACGTAAGACTGCTGCTATGCAGTCTGTAACAACTCATCTCATGAAAGATAACGGCACGTTATTACTTTATCCTGCATATACAAAGCCGGATAAATTTATCGGTTATCTTTCCAGATATGCACCTGGTCGCCGGGAAAACGGCGGTGTTTATACTCATGCTGCGGTGTGGGCTATTTGGGCTTACGCTTTATTAAAAGATGAGAGAAATGTTTGGGAATTGTTTAAAAAATTATGCCCAATTTACAACGGGATGGACCCGGATAAATATTGTGCTGAACCTTACGTTACCCCCGGCAATATAGAGGGACCGGATTCACCAAATTACGGAATGGCAGGATGGACCTGGTACACTGGCTCGGCTTCATGGCTTCAAAAAATTATTGTTGATTGGATCATTGGTGTTAGAGCTGCTGAAGAGGGATTGATTATTGATCCATGTTTTCCGTCAGAGTGGGGCAGTGTTAAAATCAAGAGAACTTTTAGAGGTTCTGTTTACAATATCGAAATAAAAAATAAATCTAATGTTAAAAAAATAATCGTTAACGGGAGAGAAATAGAAGGTAATGTTATTCCACCAAACTATGAGAAAAAAGAGGTAGAGGTTTTCGTCCACATATAGAATAACTAAATAAAACTAAATCAACAGGAGGTCACTATGAAACAGTATTTTTCTGTAAGTATGCTGTTAATGCTTTTTGTTTTTTTCTCAAATTCTCTTTTAGCTCAATGGGCTCAAAATAAGTATGCCCGTGAAGACGCAAAATATGTCCGTGTTATGCAGGGTTCTGAAGACATTGTTATAGACGGCGTTGAAGACCCTGTTTGGGCAAAGGCTGATTCTGTGGTTGTTGGATACGGACAAACTAAATACCTGCCGGGAAGCGGCTATGACTTATGGGCAGGTAAGTCAATTGCTGGTGACTCGGCAAATGCCGTCTGTAAATTTTTATATAAGTCCCCTTACTTATACTTGCTTTTCAAGATCCAGGATAAAAGTGTTGGGGGATGGAAATGGGGTCAGTCCGATGGAATTATAATGGCTTTCAAGGAATATACCCCAGATCATTCATGGATACTTCCTTGGGATAAGAGAATTGAACATTTCTATACTACATTATATGGAGAGTCGTGGGCAGGCAGGGATTCATTTTCTACTCCGCCAATAGGGGAACAACCGCTGTTTATGGGGAATAATGCTGTGGACGGTGGTTTAGAAGCATGGAGAACTGATAACCAGAAAGTAAGATGGACAGCTTATACAACTGTTGTTGGCGGTGTAGCCAATGATACTTTGCCTGATGAAGGCTGGATTTCCGAACATCGTATAAGAGTTGATTCGCTTGGCTTTAATACTAATGGCGATGTTTTGCCATTCAGCTTTAGCATATTTGATGGTGATAATTTTCTTGATTCTAACAAAACAAATGATGCTCATACAAGAGCATGGTGGGGGTGTCCGTGGAATGAAAACTGGTATTATGCAGCTCTCTTTATCGATCCCAATGTAACAACTGCGAGCCCCGGTGGTTTAATTCCACCTGTTGATTATACAATTCCCCGTCTCCGTACTACTGATGCAATAACGGTTGATGGTGATTTAAGTGATTGGAAAGCGGATAATACGCTTCATTTTAAAGTTAAGTACGGAGATGAAGCTGCTTTTGATTCAATTAAAGGGACGGGAGATTGGGCTAGCGGTTATCAGGAAAATGATTGGAATAACTATCCTGCAGTGGTTGACGGACCGGAGGCAAATTATTGGGTAACATATGATGATGAGAATTTCTATGTTGGTGTCCAAGTGGCTGATCAAATAGTTACCGTACCGGGCGAGGGCGGCAGAAAAGATGGGATAACTTTCTTTATGGTTCCAAGAAAATACACAGACGGAGCCGGTATATTCCCTGCTAAAACTTTAACTGTCAATATCGATTCTTCAGGCGCTGCTCAGGCGGGTGACGATTTAATTGGGTTGTCTGATACAGCAGGTGTAAAATATGCCCTTAAGTTGGGTGAAACTACCAACGTAAATGATAAGTCGAATGTTGATAATGGATATTCAGTTGAATTAAAAATTCCATTTTCCTCATTTAATTATCCTACGAATCTGGGAGACAGCGTTGTCTTTATCGGTGCGGAAGTTCATGACATAGATGTATTTGACGATGCGGCTTCAAACTATTATGCGAAGGCTTTTTGGTTTATGATGGAATCGGGTCAACATGGACCTGGCTGGATTGTACTTGGTCCGCCTAATAAGCTTACTGGGGTAAACGATAAAGATGAACTGCCATTGTCATTTAAATTATTCGATAACTACCCGAATCCATTTAACCCGTCAACAACAATTAAATATTCTATTAACACAAATGCAGATGTTGTTCTATCGGTTTATAACGTATTGGGGCAGTTAGTTTCGGTTCTGAAAAAAGCCAATGCACCAGCCGGATTTAACGAATTTAATTTTGACGCTAGCGGTTTATCATCAGGTGTTTATTTCTACCAGTTAAAAGTCAAAAATTTAAACAACGGAGAGACTAAGCTGAGCGGAGCCAAGAAGATGATCCTGATTAAATAATTGTGAATAATTAACTCACATTACGCAGAATGTTAATTGGAATTGCCACGAGCTTTAGCTCGTG
>DYLN01000041.1 GCA_020722085.1 Melioribacter roseus | reverse complement strand
GTTGAAGTAGACGAGTTAGAAGTCGTTGTGCAAAATATAATTTTCTAATACATAATTTAGGTTTAATAAATGGTGGTTTCCCAAGCAAGACCATAAATGAACCCAAAAGGCATATAGCTTCCGTTTAAATTCTGATGTAACCTCGAGAGCGAACCCAATTTAACCATGCAATAGAGAGCCTTACATAAGTTTGGATTTATTCATTATCATACTTAATCAAAGAATGAACTTCATAATTCTTTAGCTTTTCTCTTCCATGCAGGAAAGTCAATTCAATAAGAAATGAAATTTGTACCACCTCACCACCCAATTTTTCTATCAATTTACAGGCTGCTCCCATAGTCCCTCCAGTTGCCAATAAATCATCATGGAGCAAAATCTTATCACCCGGCTGAATAGCATCTTTGTGAATTTCAATTGAATCTGTTCCATATTCCAGAACATAAGATTCAGAAACCGAAGCTGCCGGTAATTTACCCGGTTTACGTATTGGAACAAAACCAGCGCCTAACTTTACTGCTAATGCACCGCCTAAAATGAAACCACGAGATTCAATACCAACTATCTTAGTTAACTCCTTTGTTTTAGCTAAGTTATATAATTGTTCTAATGCGATACTAATGCCCTTTTGATCTTTCAATAATGTTGTGATGTCTCTAAACATGATTCCTTTTTTGGGGAAATCGGGTACTGTTCGTATAAGACTCTTTAAATCCATTGTTCGCTCCAATCAAAATTTGCGGTTGACCTTTCTATTTAAGAATTTCTTAAAATCATTTATGCTGTAACAGTTTATTACTTCATTAGTTTGTATACCACCCTTTCTAGCAATCATAATCCCGTAATTAATTTCATGAATTGTGTTGACAGAATGAGCATCTGGATTAATAGAAAATTGGCAGCCTTTTTCTCTAGCAAAATAAATCCAACGCCAATCCAAATCCAGTCTTTGGGGATTTGCATTAATTTCAATAGCAACATTATTTGCCGAACAAGCTTCAATAATTTTTTTCATGTTTACTTTATAAGGCTCGCGCGTTAGCAAAAGCCTGCCAGAAGGGTGTCCCAAAAGATCAGAATATTCGCTCTCTACTGCTTTAATTATTCTTTTTGTCATTTCTTCTTCACTAAGTCCAAATACAGAATGAACAGACACAACAACAAAATCAAATGACTTCAAAACTTCATTGCTAAAATCCAATTTCCCGTCCGAAAGAATATCGCATTCAACACCGTGGAAAATATGCAAACCGTTTTTTTTGTTCAGTTCTTTTATCAGCGTTTTTTGTTCGAGTACTTTTTTTTCGTTCATGCCATTTGCATAAAATGCAGATTTACTGTGATCACAAACAGCAGCGTATTCAAATCCCAAATTTGTACATTCTTCTTTCATCTCTTCGAGAGCATTTAAGCCGTCTGAATAATTAGTGTGAAAATGAAGAAAACCCTTAAATTTTTTAAGTGTTAGATTACTTGCTGTTTGTAATTTTGCTGGGAAGTCAAAATAAATTTCTTCTCGCATTTCTGGAATAACAAAAGGATGTTGGAGCTTTTGAAATATTTCTGTTTCCGAAGCTGCTTCCGAAACTTGAGACTGGTAATTTAATTTTTGAAGGAATTCTTTTGAGCCGGTCGTCTCAAACAAAAGTTTTGTGTATTGCCGCTGGTTTTCCACAACATACAAAATACAAGGAACGGTTTCGTTCAAAAGAAAAGTTAATGTTAAATTATTGTGATCTTCTGCTTCAGTTAGTTTATATTTTTTACCAAATAAATTTTTAAATGACAATAAATCTTTAACCAAAACAATGATCTCAATAGAGGAAATTATTTCCTGTATTCTGCGGAGTTCTCCCGTAACTTCGCACTTGATTACACCTTTCGTTTCAGAAATTTGCTTGAGCAGTTCTTCAGCATTTCTTATTGCTAAATTAAGTAGAAGATATTTTTTTGCTTCATTTAATCTTTGAATTTCTTTAAGGATTTTTTCTTGGGTTTTAACGCCAAATCCTTTTAACCCAGCAATTTTGTTTTCACGGCAAGCTCTACTTAAATCATCAACTGATGCTATATTAATTTGTTCATATAAAAATTTTATTTTCTTTGCTCCCAAACCTTTAATGCTAAATAATTCCCAAATGCTGGCAGGGTACTTTGATTTAATTTGCTCATATTCAATAACTTTACCAGTTTTTGAATATTCATCTATAATTGCAAGTATTCCCTTCCCGATTCCCTTTATATTTTTAATTTCACCGGATGCAATGTACTCTTCTAGTTCGTTCTTAAGCGAATAAATAATCTCAGAAGCATTGCGGAAAGCTTTTATTTTGAATGGGTTATCACCGGTAAATTCAAGAAAATCCGAATAAGTTCCAAGCAGTTCTGCTATTTCAGATTTTAATGACATAGAATTGTTTTCATGCTACTTTTTCAAATTGTTTATGGTTTTTCAAGTCTGTAAGATAATTTAACAGCAAATCTTCTAGCGGAGCATATTCTTCAATTTTCATTATTTCTTTTCGAATATGGGCTGCTCCATGTAAACCTTTTAAATAACCAGCATAAAATTTTCTAAATGGAATTATTGCTCCGCGTGTATCCTTAATTTCAAGAGCATATTTGATATGCTTTAATATCGTATTTATCCGTTCCTCGAGGGTGACCACTGTTTTAACTTTGCCGTCAAAAACCAGTTCTTTAGTTTCTCTAAAAATCCATGGATTACCAATTGCACCTCTGGCAATCATAACTGCATCGACGTTTGTGTTGTTAAATGCCCTTAGTGCATCTTCAGCAGTCATTATGCCGCCATTAAGTGCAACAGGCATAGAAACCGCTTCTTTAACTTTTCCAATTATTTCCCAATCAGGTTCACCTGAATGTCCCTGACATCTTGTTCTGCCGTGAATTGTAATTGCCGAAGCACCTGCATCCTCAATTCTTTTAGCTATCTCGAGAATGAATATCGAATCCTTATCCCACCCAATTCTTGTTTTAACAGTAACAGGCTTATTAACAGTTTTTACTATTGATTCAACCATTTTCTGCATGTACGGAGGATCTTTCAACAAGCCCGCACCCGCTCCTCTGTTTGCAACCTTTTTAACCCAGCAGCCAGCATTAATATCAATGATATCCGGATTTTTGCTCTCAACTATTTTAGCTGCTTCAATCATCGGTTCAAGATCTCCGCCGTAGATTTGAATACCAACGGGACGTTCGACTTCGGTAATCATCAATTTCTTTTCTGTTTTCTTGTTGCTGCGAATCAAACCGTCTGAGTTAATAAACTCTGTATATACAACATCTGCACCGTATTCTTTGCAAATTTTTCTGAAAGCAGCATCGGTTACATCTTCCATGGGTGCAAGCAGCAATGCTTTTTCAATATTTATGTTGCCAACTTTAAACATTTTCAAATTGTCTGTGATAGTTTATGTGAAGATAATAAGAATAACACAATCAAAAAAGTTAAGAATGTAAAAACTGCACCTGTTATAAATGGAAATTGATAGCCAAAATAATTAAATGAAAAACCTCCCCACAAGGGACCGAGCACCCTGCCGAATGAGGAAAACGATGAATTAATACCAAGCACTGCTCCTTGTTTTTTTTCAGGAGAATATTTAGAAATCATGCTTAACACAGTCGGCTGCAAAATTCCCGCACCTACTGCAAGCACAATTGCTATCAATGCTACACTCAGAAAATTTACACCGTAAGGAAGAAATGCAAGACCAGTCGACATTAAAACTGCACCAACCAGCATAATTGCTCGTTCTGAAAATTTTTTTGAGATAACTCTAATAAGTCCGCCCTGAATTACCGCGCCTATAATTCCCAGCACACCGAATAATTCCCCGTTCTGCTGATCGGTAAAGTTATATCTTTTATAACCAAGCAAAGAAAAAGTACCGTAAATGTTTGCCATCGAAAATACGATTATAAAGAAAACAATTATCAGCATACCTGTAACGTGATTTTTGAAAAGCTGCTGGGCAAATTTCAAATCAATCAATTTGATTTTTACCTGATCTGTTTTCTCTTGAGTTAATCTTGTTTCTGGCAGACGGAAATACGCAAACAAAAATGCTGTGGCAGACATTGCAGCACTTCCGTAGCCGGTAATTTCATAACCAAACTTAGAAAGAAAGCCACCTATAATAGGTCCAAAAACAAAACCCAAACCAAAAGCAGCCCCAATTAGTCCCATTCCTTTTGCTCTTTCTTCCTTTGCAGTTATATCGGCAATATAAGCCTGTGCTGCACCGATGTTGCTTCCGCCAACTCCGCCAATTAACCTCGAAAATAATAACAATGCAAAAGAAGTTGAAAAGCTAAAAATGATATACGAAGTAATTGTAAACAGCAGTGATCCTAAAATTATTTTTCTTCTTCCAATTTTATCTGAAAGCGAACCGAATACCGGATTAAATATAAATTGCACAAATGAATATGATGCTATGATAACTCCAATTCCAAAATCCGAGACTCCTAAATTTTTACTTGCGAAAGTCGGTAAAATCGGAATCAGAATTCCAAATCCCATTAAATCTATAAATATTGTAATAAAAATTACAGAAAGAGAAGCTCTTTTATTCATTTCACTTATATTTCTTTCTAAAATAATTCCGGCAAAAATAAAAAATTAATAAAGGAATTGCAGAAAGCTGACTGATCAAAAAAATTACTTCGTTTTGGGTGTGTCGGTAAATTCAAAATTAAGTTTTGATGAGCTTATGTTACTAAGCAGCTCTTGTGTATCTAAAATACTTTGTTTGAACAAAAGCCGGCTGGAATTATCTAAAAAATCGTATTGCCGAAAATATTCTTCTCCAGCCGGAAGAATAACAAACTCATTTCTGCCGTTGATTTTCCCTTTGTAAACCCATGTTGGTACGTAAGAAAACCTGGAAATTTTTATTGAACGGGTATTTAAATTCTTTTCAATGGTAAACCTCAAAATTATTCCTGCATCAGAATACCGCCAGCGCTGGTTTGAGAGAAAATTGCCAAGCGAGTATGCGGCAAAACCGCTGTCAAGTTTCCCGTAATTACACTTGAATTTTTCAAGCTTTTGAATAACATGCGGATGGCTTCCTAAAATTATTCCTGCTCCATATTTGATAGTTTTATTCACAATTTCTTTCTGAAACGCAGAAGGCATTCTGGAATATTCTTCTCCAAAATGAAAATAAACCAATATTAAATCCGGCTGCAGTTTTTTTGCTCTATCAGTATCACTTTTTATCAGATTTGTATCGATAACATTTACAAGATAATTTCCCCCATCTGGCACAATAATTCCATTCGTACTGAAAGTATAACTTAAAACAGCAGCTTTAATTCCCCGCACATCTATAATTAAAATAGAATCTCTTTCGTTTTGATTTTTATAAGTACCAGAATTAATTAATCCGAGTTCTTTAATCTTTTCGATCGTATTAATTAAACCGGATTTTCCTCTATCCATACAATGGTTGTTTGAAGTGAAAAGAAGATCAAAGCCGGCATTTTTAATTGCTTCGAGGTATTCAAAAGGAGAATTGAACAAAGGATAGCCCGAATATTTTTTCTCTCGACCGGCAATAACTGTTTCCAGATTTCCTAACGAAAAGTCGGCACTTTTAATTATATTCTTTACATACCTGAAAACGGGATTGAAATCAAACGAATCTTTTTGAGTTTTAGCGTATTGATATTGAACCGAATGACACATAAGATCGCCTACTGCACAAAAATCTGCAAAAGTTAAACTATCATTCAATGTTTGAAAATAATTATTTGTGCCGGCATAAAGAAAAAAGATTACAGCTAATTTACTTATGTTATGCATATATTCATCTCGTGAGCGAACTCGTTTTAATATTTCAAAAAATTCACTTAACGAATAAAAAAATAGGCTGGACTAGAAGAACTAATCCAGCCTTTTATTTCGGAATAATTAAATTATTGATTTTCACCTGTGCGTTGGCTTTGCCCCCTTCTCTGGGCTTTAATTTCCTGTACTTCATTTCTAATATCCTGCGCCATTCTTTTTAGTTCACTTAGACCTTTTCTAAGTCTAGTACCGGCTGCAGCCTGCCCTTTTTCGTAGAATTTTTGAACATCAACTTCGAGTGATTTTAGGTATTCTACTAACTGCTGATATTTCTGACTCATATTAATCCTCCTTGTGTTAAAATAAGTTTATTGAATTGTTTGTTGAAGAATAATTTCTGCAATATCTTTAACTCCTACAGATTCAGATTTTTCTAAAGATTTTATGCCGTCTGTCATCATAGTCATACAAAACGGACAAGCTGAAGCAACAATATCAGCGCCGGTTTTAAGCGCTTCTTCCGCTCTGTTTACGTTAATTCTTGTACCTTCTTTTTCTTCAAGGAACATTCTTCCACCCCCCGCTCCGCAGCAGAAACCTTTATCTTTGCTTCTTTGCATCTCAATTAAATCCAATCCATTAATTAATTTTAAAGATTCCCGCGGTTGATCATAGATATTGTTATAACGTCCCAAATAACAAGAATCATGATAAGTTACTTTTTGTTTTACCTGATCACTTTTTAGTTTAAGCTTCCCTTCTTCAATAAGTTGAAGAATCAATTCAGTATGATGAAGAACTTCATAATTTCCGCCAAATTGAGGATATTCATTTTTCAGCGAATTATAGCAATGTGGACATGCAGTAACAATTTTTTTAACATTATAACTGTTTAGCTTCTCAACATTTTCCTGCATTAGCGACTGTGCAAGATACTCATTTCCGAGTCTCCGGGCTGTGTCACCATTGCATTTTTCTTCATTTCCAAGTATTCTGAAGTTAATATTAGCAATTTGCATTAATTTTGCAACACTTTTTGTAACCTTTTGATAACGGGCGTCAAAAGAGCCGGCACATCCTACCCAGAACAAAATCTCGCAATTTGGGTCTTCTGCCATTGTTTTTATATCCATTCCTTCTGCCCAATTTGCTCTATCCTGTGAATTAAATGCCCACGGAGTATAATTTGTCTCAATATTTTTGAAAACTACATTCATTTCAGCCGGGAAATTTGACTCCATTAATACAAGATTTCTTCTCATATCCACAATTGAATCTACATGCTCGATTGTTACAGGGCATTCATAGACGCAGGCATTACACGTAGTACAAGCCCATAGTTCTTCATCTTTTATATAATTGTGTACAAGTGTTTTGGAAAATATTTCTTGATTTTCAATGCCGGCTAACATAAATGGCGCTTTTTCTTCGGTTCTTCTTCGTATATCAACAATAATTTTTCTTGGTGATAATTGTTTGCCGGTATTTGCTGCCGGACATGCTTCGGTGCATCTCCCGCATTCAGTACAGGCAAATCCATCAAGAATTTGCTTCCATGACAAATGTTCGAAATCTGCAGCGCCAAATTGTTCGGCATTTTCATCTTCAAGATTCAATTTCTTCAAAACATATTTCTGTCTGCCGATTTTATTGAAATAAACATTTGGAATTGAAGTTATTACATGAAAGTGTTTTGAATACGGCAGGTAATTCATAAAGCCAAATACAAGTATAATGTGCATCCACCAAAATATTTCGTACCATAAAGAAGCGGAAGTAGCGGACTCACTAAATAAAACATAACTTAATATTTTCGTCAAAGGTCTAATTTCATAATTCGATAAAACAAAATTTCGCTCTGCGAGATGAGCTGAGTTTAGACCAAACATTGAAAAGACAACTAATAAGATCAGAATCAGAATTATCGAAGCATCTATATTCCCTTCCTTGCCGACATCTAAGCGGGAGACTTTTTGTACAAATCTTCTAAACAAAGCATAAAGACATGAAACAATTACAAGAACACCAAAAACATCTTGAACTATTGTAATTATGGAATAAACGGGACCTAAAAACTGCCATGTAAACGGTGAGTAGAATCCTTGAATAAGCGATTCAACAACAACAAACAAAAAAAGTATAAATCCCCAGAAAATTAAAAAATGAATTGTTCCGGCAATCGGGTCTCTCAACAGTTTCGATTGACCAAAAGCAACTTTAAGAACATTCTTTATCCTTTCTGCAGGCTGATCGAATCTGTTTTCTTTTTGACCTAGCTTAAGATATTTTATAACCTTCAAAAGATTATATGTCAATAAAGAAAACGAAGCAATAAAAACAATAATGAAAACAATATTCTTCAGTTCCATAAAAACCAGTTTACTCTTGAGGCAGTTTAGGATATTTCTTTGAAAAGGCAAAATAAATACTTGCCGCTGCAGATATTTTAATAACATCCCACATCAAGAAAATAACAGCGCCGCTAAAAAGTGCTTCTTTAAAATTTCCGTTAAAGAAAACAGATAAATAAACAGCACCTATTAACAAAATTAAAATGTTAGCTGAAACCATTGATAAAATTATCGTAAACATGCTCTTATTTTTTTCGGTAAAATAACCTACAAGATATGCTGCAAATGGAAACGACAACAAGTAACCTCCGGTGGGTCCAAAAATTTTAGTAACGCCAAAAGTAAATTCCGCAAAGACGGGAATACCTATTAATCCAGCAATTAAATATAATCCTTGGCTGTAAAAACCATTACGCGAACCAAGAAATGCGCCGCTTAACAATACCAGCATTGTCTGCAGAGTAAACGGTACAGGTTTAATCGGAATAACAACTTGAGCAGAAAGTGCAGTGAGAATAGCAAATGACACAATCCAAAATAAAGTGTTTTGTTTAGCAATTGTTAAGAACTGTACATTAATATTTTTCTTAACGTTTTCAAAAGAAGTCATAATTTCCCCTTTGTTTAATTTAAATTGTTCTTAAAAAAATTATATGTCTTATCAAGAAGTCTTTCGAACTTTTCATTTGTGCCTTCAAACGGATGTTGAATATCGAAAGTGTGTCCGGTAGCACTCAGAATGAAATATTCCGTAAGTGACTTATCTGACCATCTATATAAATCTTCGGCTTCTTTAACAGGTACTGTGAGGTCCTGCTCGCCGTGTGCAATCAACAAAGGCTTGCCCAGCTTTCTGACAGCATTTTCTATATTGAGCGAGCCCTTATAATTATTTTCTATATCTTCAAGTAAAACCAAGTTTAACCTTAGCAGTTGATTAGTTCTTGTATTCAAAACTTCGATATAACCTTTTTCCTTCCATTCGTTTTTTTGTCTTTCAGTATAACGATTAAGTACCGAAATTGCCGACCATGAAGCCACTGCCGAAACTTCTTTCCTTTGTGAGCCAACAATTAAAGCAATTGCTCCGCCTCTGCTGTGACCAATTAATCCAATTTTATTAACGCTGCTGCTTAAAAACCCTTTCATGTAAGCATCAATAACCTCATTAAGCTCATTGACTTCTCTCGTAAAAGTATTATCGGCAAATTTTTTTAATTCTGTCAATTCATTTTTGTTTTCGCCGATTCCGTTATGTGAAAAATTAAAAGTAATTACAAAGAAATTTCTCTTTGCAAAATATTCGGCGGCGTAAGGTACAAATCCCCAATCCTTAAATCCCTTAAAACCATGCACATAAATTAAACAGTTTTGTCCTTTACCACTTTCACCAAATGTGGTAACCTGAATTTTTTCTCCGTCCGTACTTGTAATTTTATAATCTTTACTCATATTTCTAAATATGCCGATAAGGGTTCGAAAAGTCAATAATTTCATAGTTTTTTAATTTTTTGAACAAGACACATATAGAATTTTCTTTAATAGACTCAATTCCTTATTTTTCAATTGAATTTTATTCGAGAATTATCATTTTATACCAGACGAAATGTAACGCAGAATGAGTTTAGCTTGTAAACGGATAATAAGATGCCAAGTCTATTAGTGATCCCTTCAATTGATATTAGAGACGGAAAGACTGTTCGGGTTGTACAGGGCATACCGGAATTAAATTGTCCGGAATACTGTAACGATCCAGTGGAAATGGCAATGATCTGGCGTGCTGAAAACGCCAAAATAATTCACGTAGTAGACTTTAATTCAGCAGCAGAACATTCACACGTAAACTTTGAGACGATAAAAAAAATATGCGAAGCAGTAATCATTCCGGTTGAATTCGGAGCCGGTCTAAGAACTATTGAAGATGTACGTGAAGCTTTTAACTTAGGCGTTTTTAGAGTTGTGCTCGGCACCATGGCTTATGAAAATCCAAAATTATTTGTTAGATTACTGGAAGAATTCACCCCTAATAAAATTGTTGCTGCTGTAGACGTAATTGATAATCAGGTAGTTGTTTACGGCAGAAAATTTAAGACCGGGATAAAACCAGAAGACTTTGCACGCAAGTTAAAATCATACGGTGTAAAAAGATTTATTGTTACAGATGTTGCAACAAACGGAATGCTGTCGGGGCCCAATATTGAACTTTCAAAAAGAATTGCCGATGTTTCAGAATGTAAGATTACTCATTCCGGAGGCATAGGCGGTTACCATGATTTGATACGACTTCAGAGAGAAGCTAAAGATTATGTGGATTCGGTTATAATCGGCAGAGCTTTATACGAAAATAAATTTCCTTGCCAAAAAATATGGCGCGTTGCCGAGCATGGTATTTTTCATTGAGAGGGAAAAATGGCAAATCAAGTCAGTTCAGAAATAAGAATTGGCAGTTTCTGGAGTAACCTATTCAAACCACCTGCAGTAAAAAGCGAGCTCGAAAGCATCCTTACCTCAATGCCACCTTTTAAGAATATGAATTCAAAACTTATTCGTTCACTTATGAAACTCATACACAACCGTATTTATGCACCTAACGAGTACATATTTTATCAAGGCGACCCTGGCATTAGTCTTTATATAGTAATAAAAGGCGAAGTACTAATTACACAAACCACTGACGATGGAGAAAGATTTGACATAGCATTACTTAAACAGGGCGACTTTTTTGGAGAGGTTGCTCTGTTAGATGAAGAAACTCGTTCTGCCTCCGCTCTTTCTCTTAAAGAATCTCAACTTGCCGTAATTTTCAAACCGGATCTTGATGAGTTTATAGAAGCACACAACAAGGAGGGCATTCAAATACTTAGAGGCATTTCTCAAATTATTGCTACCCGGCTTCGAACACTTAATCAAGATTATTTTAATCTGTACAACAGTATTAGAAATAGATAGGGAGATTCTTAAAATGATAGAAAGAATTTTAGTCCCCATCGATTTTTCGGATTATTCTAAAAACGCATTAAGGTATGCCGTTAATTTCGCTAAATATTTTAAAGCAAAGATGTATCTGGTTTATGTTGTTGAACCAATGGTATATCCAGCAGATTTTTCAATGGGTCAGGTAGCCATTCCTGCTATTGACGTAGATATTCATAAAAGAGCAGAAGAAGAATTGAAATCACTTGCAAAAAATTTCGTCGATCCGGAATTGGAAGTTGATACAATTATTAAGACCGGTAAACCATTCGTAGAAATTTATGAGACGGCAAAAGAAAAAAATATCGATTTAATTATAATTGCGACTCACGGTCATACTGGTGTAGAGCATTTACTTTTTGGAAGTACCGCCGAAAAAGTAGTAAGAAAAGCTCCCTGTCCCGTTCTTACTTTGAGAGAACCAATTAAAGGATTTCAATTTAATAACGCTGCTAACACTAAATGAAATTTTCTGCAGATAGAGATCTTCAAAAAATCATTTCTGATAAAACCTCCGGAAGTTCTGATCTTGTATTATCAATAAACAATTACTTTCTGAAAAAATTTGATTCAATTGTTAAAACAGACGATGTCCTTTTTTTCCTTAAGGATAAACTGCAATCTTTCGAGGCAGTCCGGCATTATCTTGAACTCTGCCGGAAGAAAAAGAAAAAAGGTAAAACGTTTTTACTCGAGTTCTTAAAAAACTACGAATTAAATTATAGAATGAATATGCAAAGACTGTTTGAGAACTGTTACAAAGAATTAAAAAACTATAATTCGATTATCACACTATCAAATAGCAAAACTGTGCTTTCATTTTTTGAATATTTTGTAATGGAAAAGAAAAATATTAACGTTATCGTTTGTGAGTCGCGCCCAAAGCTTGAAGGTAGAATTTTAGCAAAGCAGCTGTTAAAAAAGAATATTAAAGTCCATCTGATAACTGAAGCGATGATTCCGTATTTTGTATCAAAAGTCGACTGTGCCTTAATAGGTGCAGATGCAATTTTGAAAAATTCGACGGTTATAAATAAAATCGGAAGCAAAATGCTGGCTCTTTCTTGTATGATTTACAATAAGCCGTTTTTTGTGCTCGCCGGTCGAAGTAAATTCAAAAAAACAAACAGCTTTAGACAATCTGTGCAAAATAAAAATGAGATTTGGAAATACAACCATCCAAATCTCACAATTGAGAATTATTACTTCGAAGAGATTCCGAAAGAATTAATTAAAAAAATTATTTCGAATTAGTCTACTTATTTCTCTCCGTTTTTTTTAAATCGTTTAATGCCGATTGTGCCTGCTGTGCAATTTCCGAATTAGGAAATTTTTCAATTACATTTTCATAAATCTTTTTCGCCTTTGCTGTTTCATGTTTGGCTTCGGCAATTGCACCCAAATTAAAGTTAGCTTCATGCTGATTATTATCAATAGCTAAAATGTTCTTTGTGTATTCTTCGGCTTTATCAAGGTTGCCCTGGTTATAATAAAGAAAAGAAAGAGTCAATAAAACATCTATTCTCTTGGAATCTTTTTTAAGTATTCCTTCAAAAAGTTCAATTGCTTTTTTCTGCTGATGACCCATCGCAAGCATCATTGCATATTCTTTAACTTTTGCAGTGTCATTCGGATTTGCTTCAACAGCCTTTTTCAGTTCTTCCATTTTTTTAATTGCACTTTCGCGCAAATTTGATTTTGACGGTGCCTCACCGCCGTCCGTAATGCCTTTATGAATTTCATCATTCGGCATATTCTGGTGAAAGTTCTCTGTATCCAAATTCTTATTTCTGCCTGCATCCAACACAATTATTACAACTATAGCGGCAACAAAAAAACTGAGATAAACATACAACGGTTTGATTTTCATTTTAACCCCTTTAATAAGAAATTGCGTTAGTAAAATTAACCATAATTTTTAAAATACAGTATATGGAAAACTATTTATAGAAATGACCGATGATTTAATATACAAAGTACTGAATCCTTCCATCATGTTTTGCATCAAACACAAACAACAAAAAAGGAAATAAAATGACTACCCATATTACTAAAGCCGATTTTCTTGAAAAAATATTTGACTATGAAAAAAATACAGAGTGGAGTTATAAGGGAGAATTACCTGCTCTAATAGATTTTTATGCTGATTGGTGTGCCCCTTGTAAAATAGTTGCACCCGTTTTAGAAGAGCTTTCCGAAACTTATAATGGCAAAATAAATATTTACAAGGTCGATACTGAGGCAGAGCAGGAATTGGCTGCTATATTCGGAATCAGAAGCATTCCTTCGCTTTTATTTATCCCCAAGAATGACAAACCTCAGATGGCAGTAGGTGCTCTTCCTAAGGAAACACTCGTAAATGCTATTGAACAGGTATTGCTGAATCAACAAAATGCCGACTAAAAAGTGAAATGTGGATATTTTCAATAAAACCTTGAGGATATAATTTAATTTTTATTCTTTTAAAATTATAATTTTATATTGATGCAAAAAGTAAAGTTAAAATTTATTGCATGCTATTAAAAAAAATTCTTCCGATTTTGAAAAAAATATCTTATCTTGCAAATGTTAAATAATTTTACTAACCATTTTGCTTCAACAGAAAAATTGTACATACCGGCAGACTATTCTTAATCACCATATTAAAAAATAAGACTGAAAAGGAATTCAAATTTTTTCATTGTTAAGATGATCTTTTGGAACAAATTTAGCATCTAATTAGTTGAAAAATACTTAAACAAAACAAAGGGAGTGATTGAATTGAAAATAACTAAGCAGTTTACAAATCGTGAAAGTAAGTCTCTCGATCAATATCTTCAGGAAATTGGTAAAGTCGATTTGTTAACTCCAGAACAAGAAATTGAACTGGCGAAGAGAATAAAAAAAGGTGACCAGGCTGCTTTAGAAAAATTAACGAAAGCGAATTTAAGATTTGTTGTAAGTGTTGCCAAACAATACCAGAACCAGGGTCTTCCGCTTGGCGATTTAATAAATGAAGGTAATCTCGGCTTAATAAAAGCCGGAAAAAGATTTGATGAAACCCGCGGGTTTAAATTTATTTCTTATGCTGTTTGGTGGATCCGCCAATCGATTATGCAGGCAATTGCTGAACAATCAAGAATGGTTCGTCTTCCTCTTAATAGAGTAGGTGCATTAAATAAAATGAGCAAAGCCTTAAGCCAGCTTGAACAGGAATATGAAAGAAGACCAAATCCTGAAGAAATTGCTGCACAACTCGATATGAACGTTGAAGATGTCACTTATGCAATGCAAATTGCGGGCAGACACGTATCTGTCGACGCACCTTTTGCTCACAGCGAGGATAACACCAACAGCCTTCTCGATGTTATGCCGAATGAAGATCAACCGGCACCAGATAATTATTTAATGAAAGAATCTTTGAAAAAGGAAATAGAAAGATCACTTTCTACTTTAACTGAAAGAGAAGCTGAAGTCATCAGACTCTATTTCGGAATCGGCAAAGAACATTCTTTGACGCTCGAGGAAATCGGTGAGAAACTTAATCTTACGCGAGAGCGAGTAAGACAGATTAAAGAGAAAGCCCTAATAAGATTACGGCATTCTAACCGCAGCAAAAATCTAAAAACTTACTTAGGATAAAAAGCCGCCGCAAGCGGCTTCTTTTATCTCTGTACGTTAAAATCATTAGCGAATTTTTTTATCATATCGGCGCCCTTTCCATCCCGCGTAGAATTGTAATAAGTGTCGGCTAATTTTAAAAATGTCTGTGTAAAAAAATCTTTCATGTCATCGACCAGCATATCTTTAGTCCACAAATCAATGCTGAAGGTTGACCTCTGAGCAGAATCCCAAATTGATAATAAGAATGCGCTACACATTTGAAGTGTATCACTTGGTGAATCTGTAGCTTTCCACCCGATTTTTTTGGGGAATTTCTCTTCATCAAGCTCTACGAGTAAAATAATTTCTGCTTGTTTTGCCATTTTTACCCCGCCCTTTTATAAGCCCAACTATTCATTAGTAATACAAATAACTATAAAATAAAAGAAAAAATAAATAATAATTACAAAATTCATATATTGTAGAAGGATTTCAAATAAAGTTTTTAGCTGCAATGACAAACCTTGAAGAATATTTTTCATACTTCAGAAATAAGATTGTTGGCATCGATAAAGAATTCGAAAGCCCATTTGGTATAAAAAAAATAATCTATTCCGATTGGATAGCTAGCGGAAGACTTTACGAGCCAATCGAGAAAAAAATTATTGAAACTTTCGGACCTTTTGTTGGAAACACACACTCCGAATCGAGTGTTACTGGAACTGCGATGACAAAAGCTTACCATGAAGCACGCAATATTATAAAGAAACACGTAAATGCAAGCAATAACGATGTTTTGATTTTCGCAGGCTACGGAATGACTGCTGCTGTAAACAAATTTCAAAGAATACTCGGACTAAAAGCACCGGAACAGTTAATCCCCTTCTTAAGTTTACCAAAGAATGAAAAGCCGGTTGTTTTTATTACTCACATGGAACACCATTCAAATCACACCTCGTGGTTGGAAACAATTGCAGACGTCCTCATAATTGAACCCGACTCGCAAGGTTTGATAAATTTAGATCATTTTTCTCATCTGTTAAAATTATATGAAAACAGAAAAGTAAAAATCGGTTCTTTTACCGCAGCTTCAAATGTAACCGGAATTCATACACCATATCATCAAATGGCAAGAATGATTCATGAATACAACGGAATTTGTTTTGTAGATTTTGCTGCTGCTGCACCATACGTAGGAATTAACATGCATCCGCCCGATCCGGCTGAAACTCTCGATGCAATATTTTTTTCTCCTCATAAATTTTTAGGCGGACCCGGCTCATCGGGTGTATTAATCTTTAATTCGCAATTATACAAAAGAAAAATTCCAGATCATCCTGGAGGCGGAACCGTTGATTGGACTAATCCATGGGGACAGCACAAATATTTAAATGATATTGAGTCCCGCGAAGACGGCGGTACACCGGGTTTTTTACAGGCTATACGCGGTGCTTTATCGGTAAAACTAAAAGAAGAGATGAACGTTTCTAAAATGCTTGAAAGAGAAAAAGAGCTGCTTCAAATTGCATTCTATAAACTAAAAAAATTACCACGCATTCATTTGCTTGCCAAAGAAGTTGAAGACAGACTCGGAATAATCTCTTTCTTTGTGGAAGATATTCACTACAACTTAATGGTTAAGCTGTTAAATGACAAATTTGGTATTCAGGTAAGAGGCGGCTGTTCTTGTGCAGGCACATACGGACATTATCTGCTTCATGTAGATCCGACCCGTTCGAAAAGAATAACCGACAAAATTAATCAAGGTGATTTTTCTGAAAAGCCTGGCTGGGTACGCATCTCGCTTCATCCTACAATGACAAATGACGAATTAGATTATATTATCAACGCAATTGAAGAAACAATTAAAAATGCCGAAATCTGGTCCCGTGATTACACTTATTCACCAAAAACAAACGAATACAACTACAACGGCAGTAAAAGTTATTTCGATTTTTTAAACGGCTGGTTTTCACTGGCAAAAGAAAAAGAAGAAATAAATTTCAGATAACTGTTTTTCAACAGAACATTATACATTAACAAAATTCGCTAATAATTTAATTCCAGGTTCACTGGACATTTCCGGATGAAACTGTACACCATAATAATTTCCCTTTTGTATAGCAGCAGAAAATTCAACGCCGTATTTGGAAACAGCAGTTGTATATTCGGTTATTGGTACATAATATGAATTCGTGTATTTAAATTGTTCATTATTGCCAATGCCTTCAAATAATTTGCATTCCTTAATCAATCTAACTTCATTCATACCCGACTGCGGCACGGTCACAATATCACTATATTTTTCTGCTGTAACGGGAATGATTCCCAAGCCGGCTACATCTCCTTCTTTGGATTTTTCGCACAGAAGCTGCATGCCTAACCCAATTCCTAAAAAAGGTTTTTTAATAACTCTAAGCATTGTAAATAAATTCAAGAGATGAAGTTTCTTTGCTGCAAAAATTGCGGGACCGATTCCCGGGAAAATTATTTTATCGGCTTTACTGATTTCCTGTTCAAGGTTGGTAATTTTGTTTTCTACTTTAAGACCAGAAAGAATATCTGCAATTAACTTGCTGGTACCGTCGCCGTAATCGATTATTGCTATCATGATTTGCTATATTTTATAAAATGCGAGTGTAAAAATAGTGTTATAAAACGGGATGTCAAATAAAAGAGTTTATTAGATTTAGATTTTTTTTTATAGGTTACGTAATTAATGATAATATCTTTTTTGAGTTAATGACAAACTGCTTTTTTGCCTCAGATTTACATGGTCGCACCGACCGTTATGAAAAATTATTTTACGAGATAAAAAAAGAACCGCCGCAAATTGTGTTTTTGGGAGGCGATTTACTCCCATCGGGTAAATTTCATTTTACATCCTCCGAGAATCTCCCAAAAGAATTTATTAACGATTATCTTGTAACCCGCTTACTAAAATTAAAAAGCGAATTAAAGGAGAAATACCCTCTAATTTTTGTTATTCTTGGCAATGACGATGCAAAGGCAGAGGAACCCGAGATTATTAAAGCTGCTGAATTAAATGTGTGGGAATATCTACATTTCAAATTCAGAAAATACAAAGACTGGAAAATCTTCGGCTATTGTTATACAGTACCTTCCCCGTTCAGGCTAAAAGATTGGGAAAAATATGATGTATCGCGATATACAGATCCCGGTTGCATTTCTCCGGAAGAAGGATTCCGCACTGTTGAAATTTCCAAAGAAGAAAAAAAATTTTCTACAATAGAAAACGATTTGCAAGCTCTTACTCAAAATTATGATTTAAATAATTCAGTATTTCTTTTCCACTCACCTCCGTATCAAACAAATTTAGACCGCGCTGCTCTCGACGGTAAAATGATAGATCACGCACCGCTTGATGTTCATATCGGCAGTGTTGCTATTAAAAAATTTATTGAGAAAACCCAGCCTTTACTTACCATGCACGGACACGTTCACGAATCGGCAAGAATTACGGGAAGCTGGAAAGATAAAATCGGCAACACATTGTGTATTTCTGCTGCGCATGACGGCAAAGAGCTGGCACTTATTAAGTTTGATTTGGAGAAACCAGAAACTGCGGAAAGATATTTATTATGAAGTCTTTTTTTGTTTCATTTTTAACGGTCTCGCTGCATCGGTAACTGCACCAATTTTAACTGCGTAACTGTTCTTTCTGACAATATCTTCATCGGTTATAAAATGAACATCAAGCAATCCTTGAGATTTGTAACCTGTACGCTGATAATTCATTTCGCTCAAACATAAACTCCAACCCTCAAACCAGAGATTTAACTCTTCCATTTTCATTTTATCGTTGTCAATATGAACAAGTAAATCAATGTCGCTGCCCGGACCAGCGACAGCATTTTTAGTACTTCCAAAAATGTACAATCCTTTCACGCCAAATTTTTCGGGATCGAGTTCAGATGCTATTTTTTCTGCCATTTTTATACGCCACCGCCAATGATCGCCCGGCTCGTGCTCAACTATCCCCCTTGAAATTTTTTCAGGTTCACTTTCAGCAGAAGGTGCTGTTAAATATCCTATAGCCTCCCCCAACTCCGCATTTGTCAATACTTTTAAGATTAATCCATCAGTCAATGCGCCAATATCAAGCACTTTTATTGTTTCTTCAAGATATGCATATTCCGGCAGCAATTCCTTTAAAATATTTTGAGAGCACGAAAAAAATTTCTCATTAAAAATAATTCCCTGATCATCCGGATAGAGCGGAAGATATCTAATTCTTGATTCCACCAGATCCTGGAAAAAATGCGTGCCAAAAGAAAGATCGGGAACATAATGCCCCTTCTTTTTTGCTATCTCAATAAGGAGGGCTGTATTATTAATTTCCGAGTAGGTAACACTTACACCTAATTTAATATCTCCTCTGCTTCCCCACCTTCCCGGTCCCATTAAAATAAATCTTCTTTTAGGAAGCATCTTATTTAATTTACCTACTGCGCGGCTTACCTGCAGCATCTTATTGCGATCGGATAACTCTGAATAGTGAAGCGGGTCAACATAAACAACGTGTGTTATTTCAGGCACTTTACCGTTTGAAATATATTTTCGTGCTGTAAAAATTATCCTTTCTTCGGGAATATCTTTCGGTATCGGATCAGCACTTATCTCGCTTGAAAAGCTTTGTGGTCTGCATTGAAGCAGATAAAAATCTGTGCCGTTGTGAGCAAATTCGATATCGACAGGAGTTGTCATTTTCGATTGTAGTGTTTTTAATATTATATCAACTTGTTTTAGAAAATCCGTTTTGGAAAACAATTCGTCAAAAGTGACAACAAAATCATGCTTAGTATCATGAAGATCAAATTGAGTTGCTGGACGCATCATTTGTCCGTCATAAACGGAAAAAACTTTCTGAAGCATGGGATATTCGTTTCCGCATTCTTTAAGCAAGTCCGAAATATTTATCGATTCAAACTCATTTGTTCTTAAATTTATCACATCAATTTTCTTGGGCGAATATCTAATCATTTCATCTGGAGTAACACTAACTTTTAATGTCGGAAAAGCTGGTGCAGCCAATACAGGATAATCGTCGCTCAATCTGTCAACGGCTCTTGTGCCTAAACCGGGAACAATTCTCACAAGCCCGTCTTCTCTTTTAATTCTTGGCGACCAGCGAAATTCGTTATTGCTGAATGCTACACCGGCAAAAGCAGGCAGGAAATAATCTCCGACTTTTGTCCCGACAACTTCCTGTATCATAATTCCCATTTCTTCGTGAAAATCCAACAGACCTCTTTCTGCGCGATATTCAATCGGATCGGGGCTAAAAGTAGATGCATAAACTTCGGCAATTGCGTCCATCAAAGCCGCCAATCTTTGTTGTTTGGTACCCTGATTTGCAAGAAACAAACTTTTGTATTTACCGGAGAAAGCGGCACCAAGCTGGTCTTCAAGCAGACTTGAACTTCTTACGATCAACGGTTTGTCGCCAAGGTCATCAAGTGCGACAGACAATCCTTTGACAATATCCGGAGGGAATTCAGAATTTTTAAATAACTGCACAAGATGCGGGTACTCAATTCTGACTTCTTCAATCTCTTTGTATTTTTGTTCGTAGACTTCTTCAAGATTATTATACTGTAAAAAATAGAGAACGCAATCGGAAGTAACATACCATGTATTGGGTACTTTTATTTCGCGCAGCACAGAATTATTTTCACCTTCTTTCTGCAGCAGATGATGTGCTAAAAACAAGCCGGCGCTTTTTCCACCCAATTTGCCGTGGCTCGCCTGAGGAAAAATCATTTTATCTATAAGACGGTAGAAATCGGTTAATTTTACGTAGTCCTTTGCAACACGTATAAATTCAAGCTGGTCAGTAAAAAACCTTCTCAGCAGCGAAACCCTCAATCCTTTTATTGTAGAGGGCGAAAGCTCAAATTTTTCAGGCGCAAGATGATAATATTTCCTTATCGCATCGGCAATATCTGTTAAGGATGTATCCTGATTTTCAACTACTTTTACCAGTAGGCTCGATTTATCTTCCTGGATCCATTTTTGAATTCTCGCGAGTATAATTTCATCGGTAAGGTTTTCATCGGCTAACCTAAGTATCGCTTCAACATATTCATCGTAATTCGTAATTCTGGAAACTTTGCTGGGTTTATTTTCATCTTCCGGACTGCTTTCTTCAAACTTTCTTCTTTTTATGCTTGCATGTTTCATCAGCATTTCTGCTTCTTCAACACCTTTCCAGCACAAAAGGTGCAAAATTTTTCGAAGCAGGCTCATAAACAAGTTCGGATCGGTTTTTCTTATCATATCAAGAACTACGCGCCATTCGCCTTTAGCATTTTCCGTAAAACTTTCTCTGGCAGCTTTTAATTCAGTAAAAACATTTTTCAATTTTTGATGGAGAATAAAATGCCCCAGTCTTTCGGCAATTGTATCCAATAACTTTTTTTCTTCTTTAAGGAATGGTCCGTAATCTGCTTGAGGCGCATTTTGTATATAAAATACTTTGATTGAGCCAACGGTTTTTTCCTGCACTACGATTGGTGATTCGATGAACCATTTTGTTTCTTCAAAATCGCTTGTTTGATAAACAATTTCCCCGTAAACCAGTTTAGCGCGGCAGAGATGAGGAAACTGCCAGCCGGGTGGGATTGCATTTATTACTGTATGAAATGCCTGCCGGAGCGATATATCGGATCGGTTAAGACTGTCCTCGATTGTATAAAGACAGTTTAATTCTTTTGCTCTCTCCTGAAGCTCCAAAACTAAATTATCGATCGGTTTGTTCTCATTTACCACTTTTTAATTACTCCTAAAGCCTTTCTTCCATCTACTTTGATTTTTAGAGGATTTTCCAGTCTTACGTGCACAACGTTTTCCGACCTTTGAACAACTTTCTGATTATATAACCATTGCCAATCAATTTTATACTTACCTTCAAAATTAATTGAAAAATATTTCACATTAAAACTCATCATGTTGTGAAAAAAATGGGAACCCTGGCTAAGTTCGACATTCATTTCAAACAAAGTCGATTCAACAATAACTTTTGCACCTGAAATCTGTCCCCATTCAACCGGAATGCCGAGCCACGGGTCCGAACTCCCCCACCTCCCAAATCCAATTAAAAGGTAAGGAATATTTTCCTGAACTAATTTTTTATTTATTTGATCTATTTCTTCTGCAATGCGGGATGTTTTACTTTTATCGAAATTTTCCGGAACAACATAAACAACATCTTTAATAACATCAATTGTGCCGTTGCCCAGTGCTCTTTTGCTGGCAAGCAAAACATCTTTGCCATCCAATTCATTATCGGCTATTTCAACAGATTCAGACGAAACGGCCATCTGCCTTAACTGGAGAAATCCGAAATAAATTTTATCTTTTTCAAAATTCATTGCAAATTCTATTTCAACCGGACTTTCTGCGGCTTCTTCGCAGATTAGAACTATAGAACGAATCAGATCATTAAAATTGTATTCATTAAAAATAAGCAAAGGCGCAAAATTCAAAATGCGCGGTCCTTCGCTTCCAACTCCAATAGAAATTTTTCCCGAATCGGAGATGTATGTTGAGGCAATATGTTTCAGAGTTCCGTCATAATCCGCCTCTTTCAAATCACACTCAATTAAGTATTCCGTTTCTTTTGTGGGGTCATAATTTGTAAACGGCGACATATTAACCGCCCAAAATTTCAGTTGAGTGTTTTTCATCATATCAACCGGATCGGAAAAAGGCGGCGACAATTTTGGAAACGAAGGCGAGTAACTCCAAACAATCCCTCCATCAACAATCATCTTTCCCAATCCCAAAGCTAGATTTACAACTCCTTGTTCAGGCTTAAACCTACCCGCTGCATAATAATTATAAGATTTCACAACACCGGAAACGACTGGATAAAATCTTTCATTGTGTTTTTGTCCTACAATCTCTTGAATTATCACAGCCATTTTTTCGTCTTCTATTGAATGTTTAACAGAACGAAAGTAATCTTTGCTTGCTTTGAAGTATAAGCTTGCGTATACAAATTTTATTGCCTCAATCAATTTTTGGAACCTTACTTCGTTAGCCGGCTGATTGTTAGAAATCATTTTGGTAGCATAAACGCCGGCAAAAGGTTCATATTGTGCATCTTCCAGTATACTTGAAGATCTAATAGCGAGAGGAGTTGAAATTCCCGATATCAACGACCAGAGATCGCCCAAAATTTCTGCCGGCAGATCTGCTTTTTGAAAAGCATTAATAATATAAATATCCGGCTTATCGGAAAGAGCAGTTTCGTACAAATTATTACGTTCCATGAAATGGTCAAAAATATCGGAGCGTAAAACAACCATTTTGGGAATACGGATTTCGATCCCGGGAAATTTTGTCCTGTCAATTTTTTCTTCCAATATTTTTTTAATGAAGCCGAGTCCCGATGCCTTCCCTCCGAAAAGCCCTTTCCCTATCCACATAAAATCATGAGAAGGTTCAAAGAATCTTCTATTAAATCTTTTCGAAAAATTTGTTCCGTTGTTTGGCTTAATTATCATAAAAAAACAATTCGAATGTTTTTTAAAAATAAAAAAGGGAATTGAATATCCATTAAAAATAGTGAAGAACCACAAATCTTACTCTTTTTATTTATGAACCGAATCCAATTTCGTAATCATTAGACAGGTTCATTTATTAAATAATATTCAATCCCTTCGAGAAAAAGAAATACTTAAGTATTAAACCCAGCCTCTATCTTTACAAGCTTGTGCGACTCTGCTAACTGAAATTACATAAGCTGCATCTCTCATATATAATTTTTGTTTTTTAGCAAGTTCGCTTACTGAAAGAAAAGCGGAGGTCATTTTTACATCAAGTTTTCCAAGCACCTCATCTTTTTCCCAGTAATAATTCATATTTGATTGAACCTGCTCAAAATAGCTGCATGTTACTCCACCGGCATTTGCAAGAAAATCCGGAATTAAGAAAATTCCCTTCTCCTCTATTACTTTATCTGCTTCAGGTGTTGTAGGACCATTTGCACCTTCAACTATTACTTTGACATTCTTGCTAATTCTATTGACATTGTCTTCTCTTATTTGATTTTCCAGTGCAGCAGGCAGTAAAATATCCACATCCTGTTCAATCCACTCATCGCCATTTAAAATTTCATAACCCAATTCTTTTGCTTTACTCTTTTCAATTCCGCCAAATTTATTGGTTATGGACTGAAGCTGCTGTAAATCTATTCCTTCTTTTTTCTTAAATGAATAAGAGGTTTGGTCCTGCTGATCCCAGCTTGAAACACAAATTACTTTTCCACCCATTTGATTATAAAGTTGAATTGCATGCTGTGCAACATTTCCGAAACCTTGAACACTTGCGGTTGTATCCTCAATTCTGATTCCTAATTCTTTTAATGCTTCACGTAAAGTGAATATCACACCATAGCCTGTTGCTTCTGTTCTTCCTAGTGATCCTCCCATGCCTACAGGTTTACCGGTTATAAAGCCAGGATATTTCGCGCCGTGTATAGTCTCAAATTCGTCAAGCATCCATAGCATGTGCTGGGCATTTGTCATCACATCTGGTGCAGGAACATCATTTAAGGGACCAACATTCCTTGACAGTTGACGAACCCAGCCTCTGCAGATTTGCTCTTGCTCTCTCATGCTTAAATTATGCGGGTCGCAAACTACGCCGCCTTTGCCGCCTCCAAGTGGAATATTAACAACAGCACATTTCCACGTCATCCACATTGAAAGTGCTCTTACGGTATCAATAGTCTCCTGGGGGTGAAACCGAATCCCGCCTTTGCTTGGACCTCTTGCATCATTATGTTGAACTCGAAAACCACGGAACACCTGGACCTTACCATCATCCATTCTAACCGGTATAGAAAATTGATACTCGCGAAGAGGATTTCGCAACAACTGTCGGGTAGCATCATCTAAATTTAATTTAGCGGCAACTTTATCGAACTGCGCTTGTGCCATTTCAAAAGGATTAAACTCTTTACCCTTCATTTTAACCTCAATAGAGTTTTGAATAATAGTTAATTGTAAAACGTGCCGGGAGAAAAACTCAAAAGAATCTTTTCAGAAAATTTATATAAAGATTTTATTGTCTTTTTAAAAAGTTTTATCAATTATTTTTTTTCGCCCGAACACCGTCCAATTGAAATTAATTGAACATAACCAAATTAGAGACTAAATTAGTGTTTAGCAAGAAAAAACACGAATTCTTATTCACGGTTCGTGAAATAATTTTAACGAAATAATTTGACATAATATCCGATTCATTATATATCTATTAAATAAAAGTTATCCCATAAATTGATTTTCAAACAGAAATTATTATACGACAAATTTTTTATAAATTTTTCTTGGCGGGCAATTAATCATTTTTTATATTGTTTTATATTATTCATCATTACTGGCATTAACAATAAATACTTACAGTCAAACAGGACAATGCTTATAAAAACAATTAGACAATTCAAAAAGATAATTGTAGCGGTAGCAGGGTTCACCATTCTTTTAATAGGAATTATAATGATTGTTACGCCTGGTCCCGCTTCATTGGTTATCCCGCTCGGATTAACAATTCTTGCAAGTGAGTTTCTATGGGCAAAGAAAATTCTAGAAAAACTCAAAGAAAAAGTTCAGCAGATAAGAAACAACGGTTATAAAAATTAAAAAATAAAATGACACTACTCGATAAAAGCAATTATCTAAAAGGACTTCTGATCTTAATCGGCAAGGATCGGTCAATATCTGAAGAAGAAAAAAAAGCAATACGAAGACTCGGCAAGATTCTGGGATTCGATGCAAAGTTTTGCGAAGATGCGATGAACGAACTTCTTGAAAATGAATATATTGTTGAAGAGCCCCCTAAATTTTCAACGAAGGAAGTGGCATTGTCTTTCATAAAAGACGGCATAAACCTGGCTTGTTCGGACGGCAGTTATCATTTTCCTGAGCTAAACTGGCTCATCTCAATTGCGGATAAAAATGGCATTGATAAAATGTGGTGTATCGATGAATTCGATAAGACAAAATCCACTGCAGATAAAAACAGTTCGACAGATAATTTCGAAGTCACGGCACTTATTCAAGCAGACCAATAACTGTCCACAAACTAACTATTTTAATTTTGTGAGGCAGATTCTTAATCCTTTTCATCAGTAATTAATTTAC
>DYLN01000185.1 GCA_020722085.1 Melioribacter roseus | reverse complement strand
ATGCCTGTCCCGCCCGCTCCGCTTCGCTTTGCGAGGCGAGATGCCTGTCCCGATGCGTGTCCCGATGCTTTTTATCGGGGTTAGAAAAGTGAGAATCTGAATTCTGTTTTTCTTTTATATATAAGTACACAGTTACTTTCCCCCGACAAGATGTCGGGGACAAGCCCCGATTAAAAGCATCGGGACAAATTTCGAATCCTATTGCATAATTTGGATTAAATACACTTATAAAAAAACTTTCTGCAATCAGTACGAATTATATTGCTGCAAGTGTGAAAACGAACCAAGAATTGGGATTAGCACCGCAAAGAAAATAATAATGCTTACAGCAATCAACACCAAAGAAATTATGATGAGTATCTTAAGTATTCTAAAATATTTCCCCTGAAGCTCGAAGCCGTAGCGCATTGCGCGGGCGTCGTTTGTAGTTCTGAACAAATCAAATTGGTCAGCAGATTCTCGCATTCGCAGACCAATAATAATATAAGGAATGCCGACAACGGCACCGATAATTGACAAACAGTTCAATGCTCCGTAAATGATTACAAAAATTCCCACAAACCGCATGTCTTTTGTCATTTGTGAAAACATTATTTGAAACATAGACAGCGGTTTTATATCAACTGTAGTGCTCTCATTAAGGTTAATTTCGTTGAAATCCTCCATTGTTCCTCCGTGTTGTTAATAAATAATGCTGTTTTAAAATAATAATTATTTATATTTTTTATCGATTTCAACCACTTTGTTCCGGCTGTAGTCGGAAACACCTATCATCAGTCCTCCTGTTACAACAACAGCGCCTGCAATCTGCCATATTGTTACGTCTCTTCCAAATAACAACATAATAAATGGAAGAAGTGCCAGATAAACATTTGTATACGGCACCCAAAAATGTGCGGCAAATTTTGAAAGCTTAAAAAAACCAAAGCTGTAGATGTAACCTGAAAGTCCCGCCGCAATAACAAATATAATCGGAAGCCAGTTATTAGGAATTATAGTCCCTTCGAACAAAGAGAAAAATCCGTTATAGTCGACAGAAACAAAAACGGTTTTTATTTCTTTTTTTATATTATCCGGTAAGTTTTCTTTCAGGAAATATTTGTTATCAATTTTATTGTAGTTCGAAAGTATTAACTCTTTGTCATCTGCTTTTACTTTTGACAGCACCTTCTCTTGCAACTTCTGTGTAGTAATATCGAGCGGAAGATTGGCATGAGTAAGATTACCTATTAACGGGAAAATGAACAGCGCACTCGTAATAAAAAACATTTTCCACATTTCGCGCCAGACTACCAGTGCATTTGGACCAACCCCTTTTAGAGCGGTCTGCACTGTTTTATTATTAAGAATCTGCTGCGAGCACAAACAGCAATTAATAATTATTATCCAGATTATTGCATTCAAATCCAGAACCGACCTGGGATCTACATGCGAACCTACTATGCTCGGAATGTGAGGCACTCCCAATCCAACTACAACTAATGTAATTCCCCACCAGTGTTCTTTTCTGATCGGTGCATTAAATAATACTTTCCCGAAAAAAGGAAGGAATGCCAGATATACATTAACATAAGGAGCATATAAATGCGGCGAATAATATCTCGGCAAATAAAAGAATCCTATATTTTCAATTACACCAGTGAAAGCCGCAATCATAATTGTTGTTAGTGACAGAAAGCCAGGCCATAAATATCTTAATTCCTTACCGCGAAAAATTTCTATTATCACTGCAACAACAGCCCATGCAAGTTTGGAAATTTCTCTCCACCATGTCATAACACCAGGAGTAATATCAACCCGGCTCCCGCCTGTATATTCAGGTTGGTTACCCATCCAATTTAAAAGGTACTGTCCCCCTAATGCTCCGTTAATTATTGAAAGCCAGATAACCAGTAATACCCATTCCATATCCGGTGTTTTCCTTGGTTGGTTGCAAAAAATAATAATTAGGGTATGATTTTGTGATCAAACCTTATCTCTATATTAATGATATTCCAAAATGCTGCCGCCTATAAATTCGCGTAGAACGGAATCACCCGGTACTGGTGAATCGTCGGCAACAGGTTCGATCTCTTGAAGGACTTTATTTACACGTGCAGCTCTTGTGTATGCATCAATCCTTAAAGGATCGTCTTTATATTTTTTCTCCCATTCGGCAAAACTGCTGCGCAGCTTTGAGCTGTAAAGAGGAACTTCGTACGACATAGATGTATTTATGATATAATCTGCGTTGCTGCAGTATGGAAGTATATTTCTTTTTTCAGAAGAGCGTACATAATGCCAATGGAGCAAAGTCTGTTCTGGGTTGTATGCACGGTGAGCGGAATCTCTAAGCATACGGCGAATCAAGCGTAAATCTGTCCACCTAATATAGCGGTTATCACTATCTTTCATTTGAAGCAATGGTTCGAGGTATAATTTGAATTTCAAGTTCGCCGGAATTTCCTGGCTGAATGCCGGAAATAAACCATGTAAACTATCTATAAGCAGAACTTCGTTTTCTTTTAATTGAAGCGATGTTTTTTCTAAGAATCTTTTTCCTGTCTTAAAATCATAATACGGAATTTTTACTTCTTTGCCCTCAGCCAATAATTTAAGATGTTCGTTAATCATTTTTAGATCAAGCGCCTGGGGGGTTTCAAAGTCATAATCACCGAATTCGTCTTTAGGATGCATTTCCAGATCAAAAAAATAATTATCAACTACGAGAGGCTTGAAACTCATTCCTAATTTATTAAGACGCTTTTCGAGTTTAATTGTAGTTGTTGTTTTGCCTGAAGAAGAAGGACCGCTGACAAATACCATTTTAAGATCTTTACTTCTTTCTTTAATCATTTCCGCTGCAGTATCGAGTTGGGTTTCATATAGATTTTCGCACTCGTGCACTACATGCGGGAATTCACCTGCTCTTATTCTTTCATTTATTGCGCTGATTGTATGAAGGTTATGCGACACTGCCCAATCCAGTGACCGCCATACTTTTGCCCACGGTATAAATTCCGAAGGTTTGGAAAAATGTTTTGAGTCGGCTTTTCTGCGTCTTGCTGCTTCTTCTCTGTAAAGTATAAATTCTTTAGCTACTTTAGCGTGACCGTTTTCCACCAAAACTTTTTCGATAATATCCTGAATCTCTTCAATGTGAGGCTTATATCCTTCTTCAAATTTTTCTTCAAGGATAGCAACTACTTGTCTGCCAAGCTCTTCCGCTTTTTCTTTGTCCCGTCCGCCTACTGCTACTGCTGCTCTATAAATTGCATTTGTAATTCTGTCGGGATTAAACGGAACAATCGCGCCTGTTCTTTTGATTACAAATTTTATTTTCCCCACATTCCCTCCGCAATATTTTTTCGGGATGTAAACATAAATTTTCAGTAAACGGCTTCTTAATTTAATTTCTATGAGGCATTTATTCAAAATTAACTGCAATCTTTTTTATGATGCCGGATGCATTAGGAAAACTATAGTTTGGTGGAATTATGCGGAGAATTTTACTTGTTTTTGTTAGACTGGCCTGCCAGGGCATAGTTTCGAACGAACTTCTTGCTCTATATGATCGGCTTCGTCCCAAAATACAGGACTTCGCCGTATCAGGCTTTGTTTCTCACTCCGTTCGAAATGAAGCCTGGTGGAGTCTGCTGGACGATGTCAGAACTTTCTTTGAGCAAAATCCAGAGGATTTTGCCGATTGACCCGCCCAGTTTACCCGTTGGAAGCCGCAGGCTTTCCTATGGGGCGTTTCCGCCCACCCGTCCCGTAGAAACGAAGTTTCTCCTTCGGGGCTTCGCTGGCGAGCCGATGATTTTTATGTCAACTTCGCTGGCACCGCTATAATTTCAAATTAACTGATTTTGCCCACGAAATCAACAAAATCATTCACCCAATAGTCTTTATATTCCTCTCCAGTGTTTCTTGGCCCCAACATTAAGAGTTTTACTAACCTGTTTCCGGGAAATATTTTAGCTTGGCAATTTTCTTCAAAGATTTTTCGATAGCCATCTATTTTCCAGTTTGAATCTGTATAAGTCGGCGCATGAGGATCAACAAAAACAATCAGATATTTTGAAGAATTTTTTGGTTCAAACCAAAATATAAAATCTGGATGATAATTTTCATATTTATGAGTGCGTTGATTCCAATAAGGAATGAAAACTTCATCCAGCGTCTGATCAAGCTTTGAAAACATCCACCACTTAAAGATATTGTTTAGTTTATCAAGGTTTTGCTCTAACTCCTTAATAAACCTGACTTCGCTATCAACATTGATGATGTGATTGAGATAATCAATTTTTTCTATTTCTGAAA
>DYLN01000184.1 GCA_020722085.1 Melioribacter roseus | reverse complement strand
TTAAAATTTTCTTTTCTTACGCGCGAAAATCTTTGCTCAGCCTTTCGTTTAACGTAGACGCTACACGAAGTTGCCTGCCCGCCGTTAGGCGGTGGCACGTGTTTTTGCGGATGCAAAAACCGTGACAAAGGCAATTTAGCTCAGGACGTCTTCGGACTGAGCGTCGTGTGGCGGCTGTTCTGTGCAGTGTAGGTTCGCGGGCCAGATGCGCCGATCTTCCTCTTACCTATCTTTTTTTCTTCGGCGCATCAGCGAACCGTAAGCATTGCATACAACGTTGACGCAACACGAAGTTGCCTGACCGCCGTAGGCGGTGGCACATGTTTTTGCGATGGCTTCAAGCAAAAACTGTGACAAAGGCAATTTAGCGTAAAAACTTCTTAGTTTTTCGCGACGTGTTGCGGCTGTTCTACGCCGTTCTTTAAAATACTCCAAAATATAAATTATCAATAAAAGCGGTTCTATAATTGAACGTTTTTAATTCGATATCATCTTTTATAGATATATCATTCCACCATTCTGATTGATAAATTTTTTCTAGTACTAAATCCCAATATTCGATTAAATTTAAGTTCTCTTTAATTTCAAAAGCTTTTGCAATTCCTTTTCTATTTTTAGAATTAAAACAAAAAAAATAATCAGGTCTTTTCATTGATAATAATCGTGTTGCCGTAGCAGTAGGATTATGTGAGTTCGAAATTCCTTTAAAAAATAATTTTTTAAAAGATATGAAATCAGATCTAGAGACATTTCCATTTGCAGGAATGCAATCTAATGAATCAGAAATATATTTATTATTATTGTTAATAGCTTGTTTAAAATATCCAGCCCCTCTCATATTACCAAAAGCAAACCAACTAAATCCATCTTTCTCAAGATCATTATCATAAAAACCTGCGAGTCCTTTACGATCAATCAATGGAATATTTTTAAAGGATTTATATTTATTAAATAAATTTTGAGCAGTATCAAGAAGTCGCAATCTCTCTTTAAATTCTAATTCTACTATTTCAGAATAGTAATTTTGCCAAGTCATTTTTACAATTTCTAGTAATAGATTTTTTTTGTCTTTACTTAATTTTACAGTTAAGCCAAGCTCCTTAATTTTAGGAGATTGTTTTAAATAGATATTATTATAATCCAGAACATTATTCTCACTTAATGTTTTAGACATTTTCCATGATTTATTTATAAATTCATCAACTTTATTTTTTATACCTTCAGAATCTTTATCACTAGAATTAATTAATATTGAAGCTTCTGAGTTAAGATTGAAGGCATTATTTGTTAGATTATGACTGCCAATTATTATTGACCATTTAGTCTTATTTTCAAACAAATATAATTTTGGGTGAAAGATGCCCGATGGCTGCAACATAAATCTAACATTTTTATTCTTATAAAATTTTTTAATAAAATCAGGATGGGTTTGGTAGAAATGAATACCAAAAACCATTCTGTTAAATTTATGAATATATTTTTCCATAAGTTCAATAGTTTCAAAGATAGATCCTGCCCATGCTACAGTCCAGCTGAAACTATCATATTCTTCTATAAGTTTAGAAAATATGTTCTTAAAATTATTTGCAGTTAAAAACTCCATAAGTACTCCTTTTTTAAAGAATGGCGTAGAACTCCGCTTATGCCTTATAATGATCAATAATTTTTCTATTATGTTATTATTTTTTTCTTATAATAACATAATTTATCTGTTATTATTTGTCAAATATGTATAATAATATCAAAATATTGTGATATTATTAAAGGTCTCTCTTTAGGCTAATTATCTTTTATCCCATTTATATGATCCAATGGGTTTACTATCATCGCATAATTCCGTGTGCTGACATGGGTATATATCTCAGTTGTCCGAGAACTTGAATGGCCCAGTAATTCCTGAATAACACGTAAACTAACCCCTTGTTCAAGCAAATGGGTTGCAAATGCATGTCTTAGAGAATGAATAGAAACCCTTTTTGTAATTTTTGATCGCTGGATTGCTTTGTTAAATATCTCCTGTGCAGTCCGAGTACTAAGTTTACATAAAGGATTAACCCCCTCAAATAACCATTTTACAGGGTGATATGCAGATCGGTATTCCTCATATAATTCAATGGCTTGTTGAGAAATAATTGTATATCTGTCCTTACGGCCTTTGCCTTCCTTTATCCTGATTATTTGCCTTTCAGCATCAACATCCTCAGGTGTAAGTGAAACTATTTCCCCTACACGTAATCCTCCAGAATATGCCAGTGTTAATAAGAACTTATGCTTGAGATTAGCCGTATTCTCAATAATACTTCTCACCTCGTTGCGAGACAAAATAGTTGGCAGCCTCTTAGACCCACGAATAGTTAACTGCATTGTTCCCATAATGGGATTTTTAAGCACTTCTCTATACATATATTTAATTGCATGAAAAGCTTGACGAACACTCTGCTCTGCTTGTTTACGAGTATGTAGTAAATCTTCAATATAATTCTTTAAATCGTTAGGAACCGAGGATTCAATATCCTTCTGAAATGGACCCCAAAAACTGGACCACTTTTCAGTCCGACTTAAGGTGGCTTTTTTAACCAACAGAAATCTAACCTCACCTCCTGTTTTTTCAAATTTTTGAATTTCTAACGTCACTAGACTTCTCCATTGCTCTTCTATCAAACGTTTTCAAATGAATCATATCTTGGTACGTCGCTTTAAGCTGCTTTAATTGCCACTTTGACTTTTCCATATACTTCATCCGGTGTCAAGTTCCATAGATTCTGATGTGGTCTTTCATTGTTATAGAACTTGAAGAACTTATTCAGTCCAGCTCTCGTTTCATTCATGGTTTCATAGTGTTTGATATAGATATCCTCGTATTTGACTGTTCTCCATAGCCGTTCGATGAAAATATTGTCAAAGGCTCTTCCTTTGGAATCATGACTTATTCGGATTTTTCTCTGTTCAAGAGTCCAGGTGAATTCTTCGCTTGTGAACTGGCTTCCTTGATCTGTATTGAAAATTTCAGGATTTCCATACAATACCAGCGCTTCATTGAGGGCTTCTAAACAGAACGAAGTATCCATTGTTGAACTCAGCCTCCATGACAAGACCTTACGGCTGAACCAATCAATGACCGCTACCAGATAAGCATAGCCACCACCGATTCGTATGTATGTGATGTCTGTTGACCATACTTGATTCGGATGGTCTATTTTCAGTCCCTTGAGCAAATAGGGATACTTTTTATCAGTTTTCGCTGACACACTGAGGTTTCTCTTGGGAAAGACGGCTTGTATCCCCATAATCCGCATCAATCGCTGAACACGTTTTCTGTTCGCCCTAATGTCTGCTCTACTGAGCATAACCGACATTCTCCTGGAACCCAGAAATGGATGGTCTATATATAGCTTATCAATATTGTCCATCAGGTCTAAATTGAATTCAGACATAGGTTTAGGTTGGTAGAACAATGTAGATCTGTTAAGATCCAGAAGTTCGCACTGCTTTCGGATACTCAAATCGTGGTTTTTGTCTGTCATTTCCTCTCTCATAGGACGCCCAACCGTCGAGCATTTTTTTTTACGTATTCAAGCTCAACTTTAAGTTTCCCAATTTCTGCGTAAAGCTCTTTCTCTTTGTCTTCACGGTTTTCGATGGTTTCAACTTTCTTTTTGGAAAAAGCAAACGGGGCTTGATCAAGAAGATGCTTTTTCCACTGTGTGATCATGTTGGGATGTACCTTATACTTACTTGCCAACTCTGCAAGTGTCAGGCTCTCTCTAAGCGCTTCAACTGCTACCTTTGCCTTGAAACTCTCATCATACTTTTTTCTCATGACTTCCTCCGTAATAGAATTTAACTTTAGGAAGCCACCTTAGTCAAAGAAAAAACTGGTCTAAACTATGGGGTCCAGTTCAGAGTAACGTTTCTCAATTTGTCGGTCCAACTGATCTGTCACAACCTTTGCAAGTTGCTTTTCCAAAGTGAAGATGGTATTTTATAGCAAAGTTTGCGCCAGGTTGGCCCGCCAAACTGCGCCATTCGCTTAACGTTAAGCGCCATACTGCCCGATAAAAGGAGAAACCGGCGGCGGAAAAGAAAGATATGGATTTAAATAAAGGAGCATTATATGCAAGTTATAGCGATTGTTATTATTTCTATTATCGTATTATTAATGATAATATTTTTTATTCCAAGAAAGAAAAATTCTGAAAATATTGCTCAATCAGAACTTGATAAATCTGTTTCAGATTCTATTGACAAAATTAAAGTAACATTATATTCAATGCTATATAATAATTGACCTTGTCCCAAACTTAGTGTAAAATGACCTTGAAGTCAAATAAAAAAAA
>DYLN01000183.1 GCA_020722085.1 Melioribacter roseus | reverse complement strand
ATTAAAATTAATGAAAGATTACGGTTCAGTAACAATCGCACAGGACGTTGAAAGCTCGGTCGTTCACGGTATGCCAGGAGAAGCAATCCGGCTGAACGGTGCAGAATTTATATTGGCTCCCGAGGAAATATCTATGGTGCTAAAACAACTTGTATTACGGGATTGAGTAAGGGAACCCCAGCCCTCCCTTTCGGTTAAGGGGAGGGCTAGGGTGGAGTTCCCATTTTTTCTAAGTGAAAATCAAGGAAGGGTTAAATAAGCTCCGCTTCAAACAAACAAAATATATTTTTATTTATAGAGAGGAAAACTTATGAACGCCTCTGATAAAGCTGCTAATAAATATAAAGAAATTTTGATTGTGGAAGATAGTTTGACGCAAGCTGAACAGTTAAGACATATTTTAGAAAAAAGAGGATACCGAACCACAATCGCAGTTGACGGCAGAAAAGCATTAACTTATCTTGCCAAGAACAAACCGTTCATTATAATTAGTGATATCTTAATGCCGGAAATGGACGGTTATGAACTTTGCTCTCGTGTTAAATCAAATGAAAAACTAAAAGACATTCCCGTTATTCTTTTAACTTCCTTAGCAAACCCGCAGGACATTATTAAAGGACTGATAAGCGGCGCCGACAATTTTATGGTTAAACCTTACGATGAAAACTATCTTATTTCACGAATTGAATATATCCGGGCAAATCAGGAATTACGCAAACACGAAAAATCAAGACTTGGAGTTGAAATTTCTTTTGGAGGCAGACGCCATACAATTACATCCGACCGCCTGCAAATAATCGATCTGCTGATTTCAACTTACGAAACCGCGATCCAAAAAAACCATGAACTGGAAAGAGCCAAAAAAGAATTGGAAATATTAAACTCCCGGCTCGAATATAAAGTACAGGAAAGAACGGCAGAACTCTCCGAAGAAATTGAACGAAGAATTGTGGTTGAAGAAAAACTCCGAAAACTAAACAGGATTTATAAAGTTACCAGTAATATCAACCAATCAATTATACGATGCCAGGATGAACAATCTCTCTTTAATGAAGTCTGTAAAATTGCCGCAGACGACGGAAAATTTAAGATGGTACTGATTTGGAAATTTGATGAACAAAACCAAAAGATAAAGGTCGTCGCAAATAAAGGAATAAATATACTCGACAGATATTCCGAAATAGATTTATCTGACAAAAAGAATAAAATAGATCCGGTTATTGAAGCACTCAATTCAAAAAAATGTATAATCAATAACGATTTATCGGAAGTGTATTCATTCTCTTCAGAATTGAATGCACAGCCGTTTGACAACACCATCGATTCCGTTAAATTGGAATTGTTTGCCCAAATAGCATTGGAAAACGGATGCAATTCTGTCTGTACAGTACCAATTATTGTCTACGACAAACCTTATGGAGCAATTAAATTGTTTCACGAGCAAAAAAACTTTTTCGATAAAGATGAAGTTATTTTACTTGAAGAAATGGGCAAGGATGTTTCCTTCTGCATCGAAACATTAATAAGTGAAGAAAAACGCATTCGGGCGGAAAAATCTTTAGCACAGGCAGAAGAAAAATACAGAGACCTTGTTGAAAACATTAACGATATTATTTTCTTACTTGGCACCGACAGTTTAATTGAGTATATAAGTCCAGCAGTTGAAGATATTTTACATTACAAACCGGAAGAATTAATAGGCAAAAGTTTCCACGAATTAATTCCCGAAGATAAATTAGAAATAGCTGAAGAGACGTACAGAAAATTCTTAAGCGGAGAAAGTGAGCCTGTCGTTATAAAACTTCTTACGAAAGACAACGAATTAAGATGGCTGAGAGTATCTGCAAAACCTATAATTTCTGGAAATCCGACAAGCAGTATAAGAGGTGTTATGACCGATGTTACAGAACTGCATTATAAAGAACTTGATCTAATACGGGCAAAAGAGAAAGCAGAAGAATCAAATAAGCTTAAAACAGAATTCCTCGCTCAGATGTCGCATGAAATAAGAACTCCATTAAATATAATGCTCAGCTACTCTGAGGTATTAAAAGAAGAATTCGATCTGGAAAACGACCCCGACAAAAAAGAAATTTACGACATAATCACTTTTTCCGGCAAGAGACTCGTCAGAACTGTAGATTCAATTCTTAACATGTCGGAATTACAAGTAGGAGCTTATGAAGCAACATATATTTCCTTTGATATTTATAAAGGAATTCTATTGCCGCTGTATAAAGAATATCAATTAAATGCAGATGAAAAAAACCTTACATTTATTTTAAATAAATATACCGATAATACGATAATAAATATAGACGAGTACAGCGTTAGTCAAATATTTTCGAATCTTATAGACAACGCAATTAAATATACTCTTAAAGGTTCTATAGAAATTGTCATCAAAAGAAATACTGAGAATCTTTTGTATGTAGAAGTTCGGGATACAGGCATCGGAATTGCAGAAGAATTTCTTCCGCATCTGTTTGAACCTTTTCGGCAGGAAGAACAAGGATACACAAGAAAATTTGAGGGTAACGGACTTGGCTTAGCAATAGTAAAAAAATACTGCGAAATAAATAGTGCGAAAATAGAAGTAGAAAGTAAAAAAAATACCGGCACAACTTTTAGAGTAACATTTATGAAGAATTGATTTTTTTTGAAAAGCAGCTACACCCGTGAGCCGAAGCACCATGTGTGCAGACTCATAATTGATTTCAAAAATTTTTAGTGGAAAAAACAAATGAAACGGATGCTGATAGTAGAAGACGACTTTTTATCTCAAAAAGTACTTATCAGACTTTTTCAGAAAGAATTTGAAATCGATATTTGTGAATCCGCCGACGAGTTTTATGATAAATTCAGCAAAACAGAATACGATATAATAATAATGGATATTTCACTGAAGGGAAACAAAAGCGGAATAGAATTAATCACAGAAATAAAAGCACGTTCTGCAACAAGCTCTACCCCCATACTTTGTCTTACACCCCACGCTTTTGCGAGGGACAGAGAGGCAGCTATTAACAACGGAGCCGATTTGTTTTTAACAAAACCGGTAGCCAATGATGTTCTTAAAGACGCAGTCAAGCACCTTGCTATAAAAAAGTAGAAATGAAAATTAAAAATTGTATATAGATCATTGATTATTAAAAATGATTCTCGATTTTTCCCTCGATATACTCTTTTAATTTTCCCTTAAATATTGTGCGGTCAAATTTCAAGGCATGCTCTCGAATCTTTTGATGATTAAATTTTTCGTCATCAAAATTATTAACCGCTTTAATCAACGCATCAGCAGTTTGTTCATAGAAAAATATTCCGGTAGGATTTTCACCTTTATCTATCACGGTTTCAAGTGCCCCACCCTTCCCAAATGCAATTACCGGTTTTCCGCATGCCATAGCCTCCAGAGGGACAATTCCAAAATCTTCAACGCCGGGGAAAATTAAAGCCCGGCAGCCGGCATAAATTTCAGCCAATTCATTGTCGCTGCACCAACCCAAAAATTCTATATTACTTCCGGAAATAGATTTCAGCTTTACTGTTTCCGGTCCGGAACCGACAATAATTAATTTCTCCCCGATTCTATTAAATGCTTCGACAGCAATTTCTACTTTTTTATACGGCACAAGAGCACTGACAATTAAAAAATAATTATCACTTTTTTCCGAAACATAAAAACGAGAAGTATCAACCGGCGGATAAATAACATCAGCTTCGCGATTGTAATATTTTTTTATTCTGCCGGCAACATTAAAAGAATTTGCTATGTAATGATTAACACGGCTGCTCGTGCGAACATCCCATCTGCGAAGATACGGCGCAAAGAAACTCACTGCAGTTCTGGTTAAAAAGCCAGCTTTATCTTTCCCGAAATAATCGTCATACATTTCCCAGATATAACGCATAGGAGTATGGCAGTAACAAATGTGAAGTGCACCTTCTTTTGGTTTGGCACCTTTGGCAACAGCGTGGCTTGATGAAATAATAAGATCAAATTCAGAAAAATCAACTGATTCAATCGCATAAGGAAAGAGCGGTAGGTAATTCCTATACCTTTCTTTCTTGTAAGGGAGTTTATCAATAAACGTGGTTTTTATATTCATTCGCTCGATAGCAGAAGAGAGTTTACCTTTATTATGAAGGAGTGTAAAAAGAGTTGCATCGGGATACAATTCACAGAGTACTTCCAAAACTTTTTCTCCGCCGCGCATGCTTACAAGCCAATCATGAACTAGAGCTGCATTAATCTTTTTCATATTATTAAACAACCTGATAAGGAAAATTTTAAGATGTCTCTCAAATAAAACGTAATATAATATACGTTCTGACATAATCTATTGCAAAGCTTTTAATA
>DYLN01000182.1 GCA_020722085.1 Melioribacter roseus | reverse complement strand
AGGGGAGAGGATTACTGTCAGTTGGCGACTGCTTCAAAAACCACGCTTGGACCAGCTGAATCTATAGACATTGTCTCAACTGCCAAAAATTCCGATATCAAAAGTTTTGTCTTCAAATTTTTTAATTTGGAAAATCTTGATAATGAAAATAAGCCAAAACCGATTATGTTTACTGCTAAAACTCCTTATGAGATAAAAAAAGATTTGACGGTGACAACCAATACTCAGACAGTGACTGTTAATTTTGCTGATCTGGATAAACCTGACCTAAACTGGGATTACTATATGCCTCGACCAAAAAAAGTTAAGATTGAGACTTATTTTATTGATATATCCGGGAAACTTTCCAAATATGATGACAAATGTAAAGTTGAGCTTTGGGTAAATTCTGTTGACCCGACACCAACACCAAATTCGTCTTGTACTTGTTCGACTGCCGGTGTCTGCGCCAACACTTGCTTTTTTGATAAATTTACCAAAGATATTACTTACAGCAATTCAATTAAATGTAATCTCGGTAATGATCTTTTTCGCTCACCGCCAACAGCAATAGATAAAACAAATTGGTGTCAAGCTTATTACAGGACCAAAGGCGATGCTAATGGTGACGGCAGGGCCAATTTTATCGACTATTTTTACTATGTTGGCGCAAGATATGGCGCTAAATTGCCACCAACCGTCAATGTTGATTTTAACGGCGACGGTTTTATCAGCTCGGAAGACAGAAAAATATTAATTAAAAGTCTAAAGCCGTGAAAAAAGATTTTTTAAAAACAACTATCATTTTTTTGATAACAATAGCGATAGCTTATGTAATGCTGAATTTTATTTTTCTCAATAAACATGGGCCAAAAAGTAAAGCCAGCGGAGAGACAATTGATGTTATCTATGATCCAACCTCAACGACAGTCGAAGCAAATAAAGATTTTACCGTCAGTATAAAAATCAAGCCAAGTGTCGATGTCTCTTTGCGCGGTTATTACTTTAAGATTCCTTTTGACAAAACCAAGATAAATTTAAAAAATATAGAATATAAAGTGGGAGTTGCTAGTGCGGATCTTGGTCAGACAAATAGTAATTTAACGACAATAAATCAAAACGGAATTTTGGAGTTGTTTGGGGAAGTGCAAAATAGCACCGGTCAGGTCATTGCCGTATCAGTTACCGGATCGGAGTTGGTGAAATTGACCTTTACTGCTGTTTCGGTGACAGGGACAAGTTTTCAAGCTGATGCTAAATTTTATATTACCGATTTAAACGGTGTGATTACTGAGGCGGGAATTACTACTGTTCCAAAATATGATATCAATGGCGGTGGCGCGTTGATTACACCCGGAGTATCTGTCACTGGTACACCAACCGGATCTGCAACAACAGGAAATATCAAATTAAATTTAAAACTCAAATTTCAAGGCATCAATAAAAAACCGGCAGACAGTCAAAATTCAATGGTTGTCAAGGCAAAGCTTAAAAAGCAAGGAACGACAAATACAGTTGATGGCCAAGGGACATTTACCGCTGATGGAAACGGTATCTGGTCAGGGACAGTTGGTTTTAACATAACTGATGTTGGCGGAAAGTGGTTGATTTTTGTCAAAGGACCACAACATTTACAGAAAAAAATTTGTGATTCGGCAGCATCAGAAACAACCGGTGGAACATATAAATGTGCTGATGGAAATATTTCCTTAGTTGTCGGAGATAATTCTCTTAATTTTTCAGGAATTACACTTTTGGTTGGAGATCTTGATCAAAATGGTATCACCGACGCGGTTGATATCGGATTAGTGAAAAATAATTTTGGAAAAAAAGATACCAATATTTTGGCAAAAGCGGATTTGAATCGTGATGGAGTTGTTGATACTCAAGATTTTTCATTGATTTTGGCGGCGTTAGCAGTTAGAACCGATGAATTATAAAATGGAAAACTCTCAATCAAATAATAAAATTTTTGTCTACCTTTTGACGGGATTTTTTATCATCTTTATTGTCAGTGGTTTGTTTCTTTTAAGAAGCAGTCGATCATCAATTAATAATCAGGGTGAAACAGCAACAACCAATACGCTTCAGCAGGAAAAAATGATTATTCCGACATCATTTCCAACCAAAGGTTTTTTATCATTAACGACAGCAACAGGAGAGGCAACCTTAAATAGTAATGTTGAATTTGAAATTATTGCCGATTCGGAAGGAGAAAATATCAGCGCTTTTGATGTAATTTTGAGATTTGATCCATTGGCTTTTGATTTTATCAAAGCAACATCACTTGATCCGGTTTTTCAAATCTATCCTTATAAAAAGGATAACAGGTTAAGCTTGACTGCTGTTAAAACAAGTCAGGGCTTTACCCCGTCGATTTTTGCGGATAAACCGGTCATTAAAATTACTTTTAAGGCAAAAAAAGTCGGAGAATTTCCATTTGCCATTTTGTCTTCATTTGATAAAGAATCAACAAAGTTTGTCAATGAAAAAACTGAAGTTATCAATCCTGAAGTTAATGATATAAATTTAGTTGTTCAATGAGAAAATTTATTTCTATTTTATTACCAATAATTGTTTTTTTTATAACTGCTTCTTTTTTTGGGTTAGCTTGGGCAGCTAATTTGAAGTTTGACAAAACAACTATTTCTGTCTCCAATGGTGAGACGTTTCAGATTGCTGTTATTGTTGATCCGTCGCCTGATGCAATTACGTCGACTGATGTCTATATTAGTTATGACGCGACCGCTTTGAAAGCAACAGCTGTTTCCGCCGGCAGTCTTTTTCCAACGGTGACTAATGATATTTCAGCTTCAGGTAAAGTATACATTGCCGGATTAGTCAATGATGCGGCTAGTTCGGTAACATCGGCCGGAACTTTGGCAACAATTACTTTTCAGGCTTTAAAGGAAACTACCATTACTCTTTCTTTTGATTGTTCAACATCCAAAGTAATTAAAAACGATATTAATGCAACTAATGTTTTAAATTGTTCAGCAAACGGAACAAGTGCGGTAACAATAGGTAGTGGTAGTAGCAGTGTGCCAACTTCAGCAGTTCCAACACAACTTCCTCAAAGCGGAGTTTTTGACAATGTTGTAAAATTTGCCATACCCGGTTCAATTTTGTTAATATTAGGTAGTGCATTAAGATTCATCTTATGATAAATAATCCAGTTTTTAAAAAAGTATTAGCATCAGTAATCGGAGTAATTCTTTTTGTTGTTTTGGTTTTTGTTGGTTTTAGGATTTTTGGTACCAGGGCGGCTGATTATGAACCAGCTGATGTTGTTGTCTCCAACATCGAAAAAAACTCGGTCAAACTATCCTGGGCGACCGGAGTTGAGACTCAGGCGGTTGTTGAATACGGAACCAGTCCGACCGCTCTTAACTTTTTCGCGCCGGAGGCGACTAAGGAAAAAAGTCACACTCTTGATTTAACGCTTCTTTCGCCGTCAACAACTTATTACTTTGACATAAGAATAGGAGATAAAAAATATGACAATGGCGGCGTGCCTTGGACATTTACGACAAAAGGGGCAGAAGCCTCGATTTTGTCATCTCCGACTCCGACTCAAGTTAAGGTTGGTCAGGCGACGCCAACACCGATTCAGTCGCTAAAGATTCAGGATAATAATGCTGGGTGTAACGAAACCAGTTGTGAGGCAATTAAGGCGAAGTTAGGCAAGGGTTGTTCGACACAGGATTACTTTTTATGCTTGAAAAAACTTACTCCAACACCTTAAGATTTTTAAATTTTATGGTATTAAGAGTTTGAATAAAAAATTTACCGTTGGTCTCAAAATTCCATCGAGCATTGACGAATTGCCAAGAGGGATAATAAGTAGAATTAAAAAAATCATTCCGTATTTTTCAAGAGAATACCATTCGGCAGCTTTTTCTTTATTTAATATTCCGCCAACTATTTTAAATCCATCAAGAGGATGAATTGGAAGTAAATTAAAAACTGCCAAAACAAGGTTCATCTGGATCATCGGAAGAAATAAAAATATACCTATAGTAATAAAAATATTTAGTTTAAAAAATATAAACAACCTAAGTATTATAGAAAATAATATAGCCAAAATAAAGTTTGACACAGGTCCTGCCAAAGAGATAAAAGCGGCATCTTTTTGAGGATTTTTCAGATTGTAAGGATCAAACTCAACCGGTTTTCCCCAGCCAAAGCCGAAAAAGAGAAGAAATAAAATTCCAATATTATCAATATGAACTCTTGGATCAAGTTTTAGCCTTCCCTGAAGCCTCGGCGTTGGATCACCGAGATAATCGGCTACAAAAGCATGGGAAAATTCATGAATAGAAATAGCTATTAAAAGAGATATTATATAAACGATAAAAGTTATTGGATTGGAAAAAAGATAAGATAGCATATTATATATTAAATCTCAAATCTCAAATCTCAAATCTCAAATCT